>JADFHU010000158.1 GCA_022567055.1 Planctomycetota bacterium | reverse complement strand
TGACGGCACCTACAATGTACAAAAGTTTGAGAGCAGCCCGGACGGCGTCTTAGTTGGGCTCGAGATGTATGGAACGCAGGAAGTGAAGGTGAAGCTGCTGTTTGAACCGCATGAAGTGACCAGCAACAATGCCGACCTAAAGATAAAAGGCTGGCGCTACGAGGCGCCTTTTATCAGCATGGCGATCCATGGACAAAATATGCAAGGGGAAACGGGGATGGTTAGCATAAAGGGATTCAGCACGGGACAGTGATTATCTCTTTGCTTGCCCGTAGCCCTGAAGGCAATGGAAATGAAATCGAAAGCTTTTACCCTTATCGAACTGCTGGTGGTCATCGCCGTGATTGCCGTGCTGATGGGCATCCTGATGCCGGCCTTGAGTGCCGCCCGAAAACAGGCGGCCGCCATGGCCTGCCAGAGCAATCTCCGCCAGATGGTGATGGCCTTCAATCTCTATGCGCAGGACCATGACCAAAAGACGATGACCTTTCTCCACGGCCAAAACAGCTACTGGTTTCATCAGATTGCCCCCTATCTCAGTGCCAAGGACTTCAAGAATGATCCGGACGCTCATCAGGAGCAGATGAAAGTCGCCTATTGTCCTACGGCCCACAAGCGGCGGGATGCGACGGCCTTTGGAACCGCCATCCATGCCTGGCGATTTGAGCAGGCCGAGGGGAGTTATGGCATAAACCTATGGTTCCTCAAAGAGAATAGGATTTACCCCGAGTTTGAGTCGGCCAACTACTTCCAGAAATTCTCAGACGCCAGTGCCGCTGTCCCTGTTATGGGGGACTCTGTATGGGTGGGTGCCTGGCCGGATGATGAGGACCTCATGCCCGCGGACCTGACCGGTGAAATAGGCTATCCAGGCTACCCGCACCCACCTGGACAGCACATGCAGATGGGGCGCTTCTGCATTGACCGTCACAAGATAGCCGTTAACGTCGGCTTTGCCGACACCCATGTCGAACGCGTCGGACTCAACGACCTGTGGCAGAAAAAGTGGCATAAGAATTTTAAGCCTACCGCAGAGATCGAGACTCAGTGAATCCGCAAGTTGAAGCATGATTGGAGGATGTGTCAGGTCCCGATACATGGGGCCTCGCTCTCCCTTCGGGTCTGAGCCTCAGGGTCGAAGACGGGCCGAGGACGGAGTTTTCAAACAGAACCTAGTGAGCGTTTATATCACCAGAGGGCAAAGGGACCGGCAACGGGGCACGGGAGTGTCTGATACCTGCCCCGATAGCCCCACCTGTTTCCCTTGAATTTGGCCTTGAATATAAACAAGGTAGTCGTACAATTGTCCATATGGACATCGTATCAGACACGAACTCTCCAGTGCGCTAAGGCCTTTTCTTGTCCGTTAATCACGCTAGACAAACGTATGAAACAAGTCGCAGTGGATCTCAATATTGAGGTAATGGAGTAAGTTGAAATGAAGGTATTTACCTATTCAGAAGCTCGTCAAAACCTGGCAAAAGTATTGAAAATTGCTCAAAAGGAAGAAGTCGAAATCCGTAAATAGAGATGGAACGACTTTTTCTCTGGCAGCAAAAAAGAAAAACACGAAATCACCTTTCGATGTTTCTGGGAAAAAAACCAAGGCAACAACTCAGGATATCTTGAATGCCGTTCGCTATTCAAGAATGCGTTAATGGCTTGCCCTGCGTGAAATCAGGAATTCAGTAGAGTTTCCGAAAACCTCACACTAAGGAGACTGGATCAATGGTGTGGCAGCGAAAACTCACGTGGGTTGTATTGTTAATGAGTTGCCTGCTTGTGCTCAGCGGCTGTGACACCAAGGAGCAGCCGTCCGAGGCGCGTTCCGATGCTGACGGTTCCCCTGCATCTCCCGAATCCGTGCAACCCGTCTCCACGCCGGCCCAGGAGGCCAAACTGCGGGAGGCAGCCAAGAATGGCTATATCCAAATCGTCATGGACCTGCTGAAGCAAGGGGTCGACGTCAATGCCCCGGACGACGACAAACGGACCGCGCTGATGTGGGCGGCCTTCGACGGCTATACCAAGGTGGTGAAACAGCTGCTCCGCCGAGGGGCCGAGGTCGACGCACGTGACAATGTCGATCGCACCGCCCTCATGTATGCGGCCAGTGGGCCCAATATCGAAACGGTCCGTCTCCTCCTGGCCCATAAGGCAGAGACCAACCTTGTCGACGGTCATGAAGCCTGGACGGCCCTGATGTTCGCGGCGGCCGAGGGCCACAACGACATTGTCCAGGCCCTGTTGAAGGCCGGAGCGGATCGGAACTTAATAGACACGGATGGTGATTCCGCCTACGATTTTGCCGTGCAAAGGGGCCACAGGGAAACGGCCCGGCTGGTGAAGCCCACCACACCCGATCCCTAAGGAGTGAGTCAGAAAAGATGAGACGATGGATAACGACTCTGGTTGTATTCACGGTGACGGCGAGCATGGCGTCGGCGGCGCGGCGCCCCAATGTGCTGTTCATTGCGGTAGACGACCTGCGTCCGCAAATCAACTGCTACGGCAAGACGTTTATGCACACGCCCCACCTCGACCGGCTGGCGGAGCGAGGGGTATTGTTCGAACGGGCCTACTGCATGGTTCCCACCTGTGGTGCGTCGCGAGCGAGCCTGATGAGCGGCATTCGGCCGGCGCCCGACCGTTTCGTCAACTATCTTGCATGGGCCCAGAAGGACGTTCCCGGCGTGACCACGCTCAATACGCACTTCAAAAACCACGGCTACACCACCATCAGCCTCGGGAAGGTTTTCCACCATGCGACGGACAACGTCGACGGCTGGTCCGAGACGCCTTGGCGCCCCCAAACAGGCGACTACCACAATAAGGAACTGCAGGCCCATGCCAGGGCCGAGCACAGGAAGAAGTACCCGAAGCGGAAAGCGCCACGCGGAATGCCATACGAGCAGTTCGATGCACCCGACGAAAGCTACCGCGATGCGGAAAACGCATCGAAGGCCATCACGCATATGAAGCGATTTGCGCGACAGAAGGACGTGCCATTCTTTCTGGCTGTCGGTTTCTACAAACCGCACCTGCCCTTCTGCGCCCCACAGAAGTACTGGGATCTGTATGATGCCTCGAAAATCGACGTACCGCACAACTACCGGGCGCCGGAGGGAGCCCCGGCAGTGGCCCTGCACTCTTCCGGGGAACTGCGTGCCTATGCCTCGATTCCACCGAAGGGCCCGGTTGAGCGCGAAACCGCGCGTAAATTGATTCACGGCTATTACGCCTGCGTCAGCTTCATCGACGTGCAAGTCGGACGGCTTCTCGACGCCGTAGATCAGCTTGGTTTGACGGACAACACGATCATTGTCCTGTGGGGTGACCACGGGTGGCAGTTGGGAGAGCACGGCATGTGGAACAAACACTCATGCTTTGAGACTTCGATGCATGCACCGCTGCTGGTGGCCGCACCGTGCGAGTCCGGTGTGAAACCGGGTACACGCGTGCGGGCGCTAACGGAGTTCATTGACATCTATCCCTCGTTATGCGATCTTGCCGGACTGCCGAAGCCGGAGCATCTCGAGGGCCGCAGTTTCGTGCCCTTGATGAAAGATCCCGGGGCCCCCTGGAAATCCTATGCGGTGGGCCGTTTTAAGTCCGGCGACACGATTCGCAGCGACCGCTATCGCTTCAGCGAATATCCCAAGGGTAGCCGAGTCACCGCGGTCCGTATGCTCTACGACCACAGCGAAGACCCGGATGAAACCTTGAATGTGTCGGAACGGGACGGGAACAGTGATACCGTTCGGGAACTGGCTCGTGAGTTGAATGCAAGGAAAGGCAAACCCGGGGCAGCGAAGTAAGGGATCGGCCATGAAGAATGACAACTCCATCAAAAAGACGGCGCGACCGTGGAAGACTTGTATCGGAGTTTTCCTTTGGCTCGCTTTGGGCCACGATATCACTCACGCGGCCGACCGGCCGAACATCCTATTCGCGTTTGCCGACGATTGGGGGTGCTATGCCGGCGCGTACGCCATAGTCGACGGCCCCGGGTCACCCTGTGACGTGGTGAAGACACCCAACGTCGATCGGGTCGCGCGGGAAGGCGTGCTGTTCAAGAACGCCTTCGTCACGGCGCCCTCGTGTACCCCCTGCCGCAGCTCTCTGCTTTCCGGCCAATACTTTTACCGTACGGGAATGGGGGCCATCCTCTCGGGGGCCCAGTGGGATTCCGCTATCCCCAGCTACCCACTTCTCTTGAAGAAGGCGGGGTATCACATCGGTGAGACCTACAAGGTCTGGTCACCGGGTACGCCCCGGGATGCTCCCTACGGAGCGGGGAAATATGCCTACGAGCAGGCCGGCAACCGATTCAATGGGTTCTCCCAGCACGTCACGAAAAGGGTGGGACAGGGCCAATCCCTTGCTGCGGCCAAGGAGGAGTTATACGCCATGGTCCGGGGGAACTTCGACGCCTTCCTGGCCGATCGCAAGCCCGACCAGCCCTTCTGCTATTGGTTTGGCCCCACCCTGGTGCACCGCAAATGGATTCAGGGATCCGGCAAGAAACTGTGGGGGGTCGATCCCGATGCGCTGCGCGGCAAGCTGCCTGCCTTTCTGCCCGATGTCCCGGAAATCCGCGAGGATTTCGCCGACTACCTGGGAGAGGTGCAGGCCTTTGATGCCGGGCTGGGCGTGCTTCTGCAGAGACTGGAGGCCATCGGTGAGATGGACAACACCCTCATCGTGGTGAGCGGTGATCACGGAGCCCCGGGATTTCCCCGAGGCAAATGCAACCTCTACGACTTTGGCGTTCGCGTTCCCCTGGTGGTGCGTCTGGGGCCCGCAAGAGGGCAACGCGTCATAGAGGATTTCATCAATCTCATGGACCTGGCGCCGACCTTTCTGGAAGCGGGGGGTGTCACGCCGCCGGAGGTCATGACCGGGCGCAGTTTTTTCGCGGCCATCCGATCGGACGCCTCGGGGTGGGTGGATCCGCAGCGCAACTGGGTCATCACCGGTCGCGAACGTCACGTCAGTTCGGCACGAGAGGGCAACCTGCCTTACCCCCAGCGGGCGCTACGCACCCAGGACTATCTCTACATCATCAACTTCAAACCCAATCGCTGGCCCATGGGCAATCCCTATCATCTAGAGGCGGATCAACCCCCAAGCTATGAAGCGCTGACTCAGAATACACGAGTCACCTATCGGGACATCGATGCGGGTCCCACCAAGGCCTGGCTCATCACCCACGGCAGCGAACCCCGATGGCAAAAGTATTACGATTATGCCTTCGCCAAACGCCCCTACGAAGAACTCTATATCCTGGCCAAGGATCCGGATCAGATAAACAACGTAGCCGAGCTACCCCAGTATGGCGATATTCGTCGGAAACTGAAGGCGCAGTTGCTCGCAGAGCTAAAACGCACGGGAGATCCCCGCGTCACCGGAGACGGCTCGACCTTCGACAAACCGCCCTATGCCGGCAAATAGTAGTCGCACAGCCATTCGTTTTGGCCGGTTACGCGGGAATTCTTGACCGACTGTTACCGCTACACATCCAACTACACAGCGGTGGACTCGGATTGCGGATGCTCCGCGTCCGCTCGTGGGGGCACCCAATCCGAGCATTGACCCAAGTTGCTCTGGTCTTTAAACTCTGTACAGACCGATCGAAAGGGTCGCTGACCCAGCAATCACAGAATTGAAAGGGAACGCCATGAGAACTAGGCTTTGTCGGAAAACTCCGTCGTCGGCCCGAGAGCGAGCAATTTTGTCGCCTGGCAAAGACGGCGAAGCAGGCGATGTTTGTTCTATCGTCGATGCAGCCGGATGCGGCCAGGCGGCTAAAGGGCCGCTCGAAGCCAGATCGAGTTTTCCGGCACAGCCTACCAGACTACTTATGTGTGTGGGGGCCATCCTACTGGGATTATGGGCTCTGCCATCTTCTATGGCAGCCACAGTCGCGCCTGCCGCATCTAAGGCGACGGCTACCCTGGCTGACGTGGACGCGCGAGAGGAGAACTGGTCTCATTATCTGGGTCCCAACTTCGATCTACGGCCCGGATCAAAGCGATTTCACGCGACATCGGTCGCCGAATTGTGGCAGGCCGAGGTCAAGACAGGGATGTGCTCTGTAACTGTTGTCGACGGTCTGCTCTATACGATGGGCAACAACGGGACCAAGGACAAGGAACAGGAAGCACGGGATAGGGTGTACTGCCTCGATGCGGAAACCGGCGAAGAAGAGTGGGTGTTTGACTATGCCTGTTCGCTGGACCCGCGTCTCCATCCGGGTGGACCGAGTGCCACGCCGACGGTTCACGAGGGGAAGGTCTATACCTGTAGCAAGTTTGGCCACATCTACTGTCTGGACGCCAAGACGGGCAGGAAACTATGGGAGGCTTCCGCGGAGCACTACAAACCCAGAAAGCCCTGGTGGGGCTTCGCTGCATCTCCAACGGTAATGGGGGAAGTCGTTGTGTACAACATCGGCGATCGAGGCATGGCGCTGAACAAGGACACCGGCCAGATTGTCTGGCAGAGCGAGAAGAGTGTGGTGGCATACGCTACGCCCAAACCCCTGCCCGCGGACATGTTTCATCGTCCGGCCGTCGCCTTGCTTACAAACGAGGCATTCCTGGTGTTGGATCCCATGTCGGGTCAGTCCGTGGCGACCTACACGAAGCCTTGGAAGGAGAAATCCAACTGTAACGGCGTCACGCCCTACATTCATGAAGGGCATGTTTACCTCGTACACAGCGCCCATGGCATGTCTCGATTGTCCATCGACGGGAATCGGCTGACCGAGGACTGGTTGGCCACTGAAGGAAAGTATCCCAATGAGTGGTTTGCATTCAACACCCATGTCATCCAGGGAGACCACATCTTTTATCTCACCAAGGGCAAGAAATCGGGGACGGGACTGCGTTGTGTCAATGCCGAGACAGGAAAGCAGGTGTCATTGGATGAAAAATACGCCTTCGGGAATCTGCTCGCTGTTGGTAACACCCTGATCATGCTCAGCGAAGAAGGTGAGCTGATCTGGGGAGAACTCAACAATACGACCTTCGAAGAGGCCTACAGAAAGAAGATTCTAAAGGGTCTCTGTTGGGCCAAACCTGTCATACTCGGAAAGAGACTCTATGCCCGTGACGCAGAGGGGACTGTTGTCTGTCTCAGACTCCTGTAAGAAGCCAGCGGGGTTCTGTTTTACGCAGTCCAAGTCGCCCATTTTTTTGCCGCCTCCCGGGATCCCAGCATGATCGTAATCAGTGATCAGTGACAAAGTAATCAGTTTTTGGCCCTGACCGATCACTGCACGACTTCCCCGGCCGCATTGACCGGCTGGATCAACTCGACTCTCTCCTGGCCGATCATGGCCACCAGGTCTGGCAGGTCATAAACCTTCATTGCCCCGTGCACGCAATGAATTAAGGCATTAAATGTTTCTTTGGTTTGGAAAATGCTCTTCCAGGAGATCAGCGTCTTTTGCAAGGTGATGGATTGAAACAGGTCTTCTTCGAGGGCAATCGCGTGAAGGGCCGGAGGTCCTGCTTCGCCCTGTGCGATCACTCGAATTCTTGCTGTCCGCGCTTGCGCTCCATATTCTTGGTTGAGCCACCGCGCCGCCTGCAAAATGTCCTCGGTTCGCATTCCCAAAAATGATTTCCCGAGCATATAGGCGATAAAGAACTCCGCGGTGCTGGGTCCCATCCATTTCGTGGTTCCAGGATAGCGCCAGACCGTTGTGGCCGTTTCTCCGATCCCACGAAGATCGATAGCGAATACGATGTGACCCGCCTGAACCAGTTTTTCCATCTCGCCGTCCGCCCTGGCGTCCGCATGCTTTCCCAGGCCATGGAGGTAGAGCACCAGATCCGCGATTTGGCCATCCGGTTTGAATACCAGGCCGGGAAGCAGGATATTTGGCTCTGGACTCAGAACAACTTTTTCAATTTGGTAGCCGTTGCATGGTATGGTTCCCGTAATGTCCGCATGCGCCGCGGGTAACTCGTCCAGTGCCTTGGCTCCGATCACTCGGCGAATACTCGCCTTCTTTTCCAGCGTCTCCAGCTTGGACCAGGCCTCTTGGCGGCGTTTAGCCAAGTGCTTTTCCTCTTCAGCGTAGAGGTCATATATGGAATTGGCGCCGTTGATCAATTGCACTTGTCCCTGCGGCGAACAGTTCAATGCTTCACGGGCTTCAACAGGAGTATCCGATTCGAAAAACTGCCGGTCTTCGCCCAGGAGCCACCGACTCATCCAGCGTGCAGCCGCGGTTCTTAGGACACGATCAAAGCCGTGTTTGTTGCTGGTCTCGACGAGATCGACCTTCTCGGCGAACCCCAGGTTTGCGTAAACGCGTTTGGCCTGCCGAAACGCCTCCCATGCCCCTTCGATGGGGACATAGTCATGTGTGGCAGAGCAAATCAGAGTCGGTTTCGGGGCGCGCATAATAATGTAGTCCGGGTGATCCATGCCAAACTGGATTTGACCATAGATGTTTTGTTCGGCATCTCCCGGACCCGGACGTTCGTTCTTTCTTCGATTCGTCGTGATAAAACAGCCCGGTGCCGCGGCGACAATGCGCTTGTCCAATGCCATGAGGTAAGAGGTTCGATTGCCGCCACCCGAATTGCCGGTGCAAGCAAACTGATTGTCGAGAATGTCCTCACGGGATTCCAGGTAGTCAATGGCCCGTATGGCATCCCAGATCATGTAAGTGGCCAGGCTCCTGCCCAGGAGTATGGGCGCCACTGCGGCAAGCATGTGTTCGGTGGTGGAAGAATACAGCGGTTCACCGGAGCCATCCAGGATCTGCATGCGTTCGCCTTGGCCGAGGGGATCGATACAGAAAACGGCTAACCCGTTCTTCACCATAAGCAGGGCTGCCTTCTGGTAGAGACCATAGGCCTTGGCATCGGCCGCGTGGCCACAGAGCAGCAACACGCATGGGTAGGGGGGCGGCGTTTTCGGCAAGTAGAGATTTCCTGTCACATAATATCGGGGTTGGCTTTCGAAGATGATCTTCTGCAGTCGGTAGTCGCTGTGCGTTACCCCGCCGACAACGTTGGCATTCAAGGGTGTTTTCTCGAAGAATCCACCCAGATGCTCAACAAACTGGTCGTAAAGGTTTTCTTGATAGGCCTTGATTTGTTCACCCGTCTGTAAGAACTCCAACCGGTCGAGTCGGTCATCAAATGCTTCATGAGCCAGCTTGCGCAGATACTGCCGCATCATTTCTGCGGTTTGAGGTCGATTGGATGCCAGCGGCAACACCCTTAAGTCGTCGTCGCCGGCGCATGGATGCGAAGACAGCGCTAGGGCGACAACTAGGACAAGAGCGTGGTAAATCGATGCGTTGGGATCGAGTCGGCGGTTCATGCTATTCTCCCTTGAGTTCAGTACACCTGGTGATTGGGTCAACCGGTAAGGTGCGGTAGACAAGTTTCGTCTTGAATGGTTTGACCGGGCTTCGATATACTATATCGATTATTTCCAAAAAACAAGACTAAGGCGCTGTAAAACAATAACTAATGCAAAATAGGTCGTAATTTCGATATAGCTATGTATGAACCAAGAAGACATTGTACTGAGAAAATATCAAATGCTTGCTCCATCGCTAAATGAAAGGACGCTTCGTCTTTTTGCGGCGGC
>JADFHU010000157.1 GCA_022567055.1 Planctomycetota bacterium | reverse complement strand
TATGGTCGCAGATCATGATGCCGGTGGTCGGCGAGCAGAGCTATCTCGTTCGCGTTGCTGGATTTGAGGGTGGCGAGGGCGCTTATAAAATCATGGCTGAACTCCGTTTAGATGAATTGCCTAGTGAGCCCAATCGACCGCTGCCTTGGGACGGACAGGTTGGTGTCGCCACGCATACCCGGTTACGGTGGAATGACGCTTTCCACGATCCTGTGGTGTCTCTGCTCAAGACCAGATCTGTCGACAGCAAGCCGCCAACGATCACGCCCAAGGCGATTTATGGAAATGATGATCGCGTGGAAGAGTACGACATCACCGATCCCGACCTTCGTTTGGCGGGTGATGCCACCGTCCTTATTGCTGAAAGGACTTTCCTGGCTTACGACCCTTGCAACCAGACTTATGAGATGACAGAGCTCAGCACGCACGCAGAACAGTACGCTTCCAACTCTGACGGCCGGACGCTCTGTCCTGACGAACCGTTCCGGGATCAGCCCGTACCCGGTATCTGTACGGGATTCCTGGTAGCGCCGGACATCGTAGCGACTGCGGGCCATTGCCTATCATGTCCCGGTGACTGCAGTGACTATGTATTCATCTTTGGATTTGTCATGGTTGACGCGTTCACCGCCACGACGGTGTTCGATGCATCCGAGGTCTACTTCTGCCGAGAGGTTATTGGGTTTTTGGGTGGCACGCCGGATTGGGGATTGGTCCGACTGGACCGTGCGGTCGTCAATGTCGAGCCTGTTCAAGTGCGGCGCACCGGCAAACTCGCCGACAGCCAGCCATTAGTGGTGGTCGGCCATCCCTCTGGGCTGCCCAAGAAATATGACTTGGGGGGTATCGTGCGTGAGAACGAACAACTGTCATATTTTAGCTCTAACGTGGACACCTACGCCGGGAATTCAGGCTCGCCTGTATTGAATAGGGAAACACTTGAAGTAGAAGGCATCCTTGTGGGTGGTAGCCCAGATTTTGAACCTGTGGCAGGATGTGACCGATCCACTGTCTACCCTGACGATGCATCCAGCTGGGAAGAAATCACCCGAGTCACTTCCTTTAGCAGCCTTATTCCATCGTATGACCTTTATTTGGGGGCATCGGCTACTGATCTGGTACTCATTGCCGAGAATGTCGTCACCCCTTACGCTTCTGTCACTGATTTGCAGAAAGACACAAGCTATTATTGGTGCGTCGTTGCTCGCAATGTAGCCGGCGAAACCAAGGGCCCGGTATGGATCTTTACGACCGAGCCTTAGAGCGCCTAACAAAATGAATCGTCGCACCGAAAACAAGCGTTTCTGTGTCTGGCAAGGAAGGCGAAGCAGGCCGTCCGAGGACGGTCGATGGAGCCTGACGCCGTCCAGACTCAGAATAAGCCGTTTGAATGCAGAGTCATTTTGCGTAGGGGCTCTTAGGAACCGCGCATCATTAAACGAGCCATTTAACTGTGCGCGGTCCCTAGGCGGCCGCGCAGAAATAACGTCCCATTTATAGGGGCAATCTTGACATTATCTTCGGCCGCTTCTCAATCACGAAAACAGCAGCTTCCTTGTGGCAAAACAGGCCGCGCTAGCAGCACAAAAAGAATCACAAGCATGCCAGATCCCTCGGCTTCGCTCGGGACAGGCTCCGAATAGCTACGCCTGTGGATTCACTCAATCGGCGTGACCCAATCGAACGCCAATTTGCTCCCTCTAAGTTATGAATTTAATTCTTATCGGTCCTTGAGGTCAAGGTGCTCGGTGAAGAGGTGAATGTCCCCTTTGTCGGCGATGCCAAGGTGTTCTTTCCCGAGGAAGAGAGCTTCCAGACCCACTCTGAACGGATTTACCGAGAACTGAGTTAAGTAACCACGCGCCCCAGACGATATTTTTTCCTGAGGATCATCCCGAGACATGAATCCTCGCTTAGGTAGGCGTTTCGAGGCAGAGCAAGCAAACCGAGGGAGACGATGAAAAAGATTATCGGGCGATCAGCAGGCATCATCACCATCAGCAGCCAGCAAAGCATCCAGGATGCGGGATACCTGATGAAAGGGCATCGCATCGGTTGCCTCATTGTCGTCAATGAGCAAAAAGAGTTCGTCGGTCTGGTCACGGAACGCGACATCGCGACCTGGGTGGCCGAGGCAACCAAGACGGCCTGCGAGACCCCCATCAGTGAGATCATGACCGAGGACGTCATTTCCTGCGCTCCGGGGACGCCGGCCAGCCAAACGCGCGAAATCATGGCCGAAAATCGCATTCGTCACCTTCCGGTCGTCAAAAAAGGCGTCTTGGTGGGCATGCTGTCGATCCGGGATCTCATGGGCCAGCAGCTCATCGAAGACCGGGCAGCCGCCGAAGAGGTGGCGATGCTGTCCAACTGTTTACAGAGCATCGATCTTGCGGAAGCCGGCGACATCGTGGCCAGGGAGGCGCCAAAGCTCTTCCAAGCGGAAAAATGCATGCTCGCCCTGTACGGCGGAGGAGATGCCAAGGCCGATCCGGAACTTGAGAGCCAACATGAATGCGTGCGTCCGCGCGACTGCTTCAGGCAGACCTTGGAATCCGGGGAAATAGCGGGTGAGGAAGCGGTCTTGTTTGAGACGGTGCCCCCCGAATGCAGCAAGCTGAACGCCAGCGGTCCCCGCCTGCTGATCCCGATCGACGTGCCCGGCGTGGAGGACCAGACGACCGGGGAGAATGGGGGTTTGAGTGGCTATCTATGCATGTGTGGCCTCAATCCGTCCATCGCGGCCAACAAGGACCTGCTCTCCTACAAAGCCAAGCTGGCCAAGAAGATTCTGACGAGCCACTTGACCAATGCCACCCGCTACCACCAGGCTCGGCTCACCTCTCTGACAGACGCGCTGACCGGCGTCGGATCGCGCAAGATGCTGGAGGACAACCTGGAAACGGAGATCGTTCGGTCTCAGCGCTATGACAATCCCTTCTCCATCGCCATCATCGATCTGGACAACTTCAAGACCATCAACGACGTCTTGGGGCACGCCACCGGCGATGATGCCCTTAAAAAACTGGCAGAGTCCATGAAGAAGGAGTTGCGCACTCCGGATGTGCTCGCTCGATACGGGGGGGACGAGTTTGTAGTCCTCATGCCGGAAACGTCTCTCCAGGAAGCCCAACTCGTGCTGGAACGAATCCATGACGCAGTTCACGATATCAGGCTGCCTCAAGATACACCCATCACGGTGAGCTGTGGGATCGCGCCCTGCCTGCCGGGCCAGGACAGGACCGCGAGTGATGTGATCCGCCGGGCAGACCTTGCCCTATATGAGGCCAAGAATTCGGGGCGCGATTGCGTCAAGGTCTGGAACCAGAAACTCGGAAGACTGCTAAACACCGAGGATCTTGAAATCGGCAAAGTGAAGGAACTGCAGCGTCGTGTGGCCGGACTGTCGGAGAAGGCCGAAAAGATGTTCATGCAGAGCATTTGGGGCATGGTGAAGGCCCTGGAAGACAGGAACTCCCATGCCGAGAATCATTCCGAAAACGTCATGGGCTTCGCGACCGGCATTGCCAAGGGCATGGAGGTTGGACCCAAACACATCGACATCATTCGCCGGGCGGCCATGCTGCACGACATCGGCAACATTGGCGTACCCGATGACATCATGACCAAACGGGGCCAACTGACCCGAAGCGAGCGACAAATCGTCGAACAGCACCCGATCATCGCCGAGCGCATCCTGGAGACCATGAACTTCCTCGAGCATGAGATGGCCATTGTCAGACACCATCATGAGAAGTGGAATGGAGGCGGCTACCCGGACGGACTCAGTCAGGAAGCGATTCCCCAAGGGTCGCGTATCATTGCCGTCGCCGACACGTTGGATGCACTCACCTGCGACCGCCCTTACAGAGAGGCCATCTCCCTGAACGAGGCCATCAAGATCGTAGTAGACGCGTCGGGCTACGACTTCGACCCCGAGGTCGTCAATGGACTGCTATGCTGGATTGAGGACCGGGGCAAAGCGCTCAACAAGACCCCAGACCTCATGACGGCCGCGGACCTGCTGGAATCGCAACGACAGGAAGATCTTGATGTGGCCGAGCCCACCAAGGCACTGGTCAGTGCGGGGACTAGTTCCCATACCCCATAACCGTGGCTCGCTTGACCAGTTCCACCACGTTATCCACACCCAGTTTCTGCATGATATGCCCGCGATGTACCTCAATCGTCCGGTCGGAGCGCTGCAACACGTAGGCGATGCGGCGATTGCTCATCCCCTGCATGAGCAGACGAAGCACGATCTTCTCTGTCTTCGTCAGGGGTCTGCCGACCAAGGGTCCACCAGACTCCGTCTGATTGAGTGCCAGTTGAACCACTCCCATCAGATCTTCGACCTCGAAGGGTTTTTCGATGAAATCGTAAGCGCCTGTCTTGAGGGCCTGGACAGACATGGGCACATCGGCATAACTGGTCATCACGATCACCGGCAACCAGGGCGCCATCCGCATGGACTCTTTGAGCACCTCCATCCCATCCTTACCGGGCATTTTGACGTCGGTAATGAGTAAATCGCACTTCTGAATCTCCAGTTGCTTGAGGCAGCTCTCCCCATCGCCGAAACAGGTGCACTCATATTGGCCCTCCGTGATCATGGCACAGACGGCACTGAGAATGCATTCATCGTCGTCAACAACATATACGTGGGTTTTGTTGTCTTTTCGCATGGCGGCGCGGCTTAGGACACGCAAAACAATAACTTACCGCTTCTCCATCTCATCTTCAGGTCGTCTTTGGCCGTTCCTCAATCGCGAAATCCTCAACGTAGGCCCACTACGCCTCCGGTTTCGCTCAATCGATCTCGACCAAATCCAACCTAAATCTGAGCGGATAATTCGGTAACTTATTGTCTTGCACGCCCTTAGTTCCAGCGATTCAGTTACCAACATCCGTGATTACACGTATTCGGATTATACCGATCAAGGCACCTGTGGTCATTCAAAAAGTCGAACCGATAAGGGAAAGAGAGCCGGAGTGACCGTTCTGCGACGGACGCAAGAACGCGAGCTGGCTGCCGTTCCGGAAGATTCCTGTCGAAACCACCCAAATTGCGCTGTTTGCAGTGCATCTGTCGCACTTTCCTGTCGATACATGGTTTGAACGTTTTCCACGGACATGACCCTGTGACTGAAAGACACACGGAATAGAAGCGAACACAATCATCAGAGTGACACTATGGAAGAGCTGACGCGAGAGCAGGCATTAGAAGAAGCTGTGAGACAGGCCCAGGAGTTGGCAGAAAAAGCGAATCGTGCGAACGAGGCCAAGAGTGAACTCTTGACCAACATCAGTCACGAGATGCGCACACCGCTCAACGGTATCCTGGGGCTGGCCGATACACTGGCAGCCGACTCCCTGACAGAGGAGCAGCGACACCTCGTCGCTGTCATCCGAGACTGCGGAAAAAACCTGCTGAGACTCATCAACGACATTCTGGACTTTTCCAAGATGGAAGCGGCCAAGCTGACCATTCGCATCGGAGATTGCTGCCTGGGCCGGATACTCAACTCTACCGAATCCATGCTGAGGACCGAGGCCGAGAACAAGGGCATTGGATTTGAGATCATCGAAGGCGTGGGACTCCCCGCCACCATTCGCACGGATCCAATGCGTGTGCAGCAGTGCCTCCTCAATTTGGTCGGCAATGCCATCAAGTTCACGAGTCAGGGATATGTGCATGTCACTGTCTCCTTGGATGAAATAGCGGAGAAGCCCGCCATTCGTTTTGATGTCGAGGACACAGGCATTGGCATTCCCCCGGAGCAACAGCAAGTCATATTCGAACCCTTCACACAGGCCGAAGGCGATACCACAGGCAAATTCGGTGGGACAGGACTGGGCCTGACGATTACGCGACAACTCGCCGAACTCGTACAGGGTGAACTCACGCTGGCCAGTGAGGTGGGCAAGGGGTCGGTCTTCTCCTTGGTCATCCCGGCGGGCTTGGATGTGTCTCAACAACCCTCCCTAAATAGACATCAACTGCCACTGGAGCCGGAGCAGTCGTTGCCTGCCTCAGATACAGTGACGTTCTCAGGCAAGGTGTTGGTCGCCGAAGATGTCGAAACCAACCAAATCGTCATCCAGTCGATGCTGGATCAACTGGGCCTCGAGGTCACCTTGGTCCAAGACGGAAAGCAAGTCGTTCAGCAGGTGCGGGAAGACTCATTTGATCTGATTCTCATGGACATCAACATGCCCGGCCTGGACGGCTTAGCGGCCACCAGGCTGCTTAGGAAGGAGAACGTCGGAGTCCCTATCATTGCGCTCACGGCCTTCGCGATGGAAGGGGACGAACAGAGGTGCCTCGAAGCGGGTTGTGACGGCCATTTATGCAAACCGATCGAGCGATCGAAAATGTTCGAACTCGTCTCCAAGTATTTGCCGGCTCGATCGGACGTCACGGCGGATGCCGCGCCCTCCATCGATGCCAAGATCCCCGAGCCAGACCCGGTTGGGGATAACACATCAAGCAGCGTTATGGAGCAGGAGTCCGACGCCAGGGTCATCAATTGGCAGAGCCTTATCGATCGACTCAGAGACGAAGAGCTGATCAGAGACGTGTTACCGGTCTATCTCAAGGACAACGAGGAACATTTTAGAGAACTCACGGAGGCCCTTCAATCCCAAGACCTAGCCTCTGTCGCCTCACGCGCGCATGCCATTGGCGGCGCCGGTCGAAACCTGGGGGCATTGGCACTCACCGACATCGCACATCTGATGGAAATCGCGGGCCGGAAGAACGAAATCGAGGAAACGAAAAGGCTCTTCCCCAGTTTCAAGAGAGAAATCGAAAAGGTCTTTGCCTTCATGTCTCAGCCCGACTGGATGGACATCGCCAAGCAGCAGCAGATGGCCACTGCCAACGAAGGCTAACGCCCCTCGTCCGGCGCGGGTACCGCGTCGTCCCCGCAGGCTCGCCTAGTTCCGGCTTATAACGCCTCGCTACCGGCTGCGTCTGTCGCACACTGCCCTGGAAGAAGAAGTCACCTCCATCAAGTCGTGATTCTCCAACCGCAGGTCACGGTCCAGCACGCCCACCGCGCCGTTGATTTTGAAGGCATTTCTCAGTGTGACCCCCCCATGCTCCAACGGGCCCCCAACCAGTCGATCTCTGTCATCGCTAGGGATACGTATCATGATCGGTAAGAGCCTATCCCAATACAGGATAGGCGCAAAACTCGGCGAGGGCGGCATGGGGGAGGTCTATCGGGCCACCGATACCAAACTGGGGCGTGAGGTAGCGATCAAGGTCTTACCAGATGAATTCGCCGACAATCCCGAACGGCTGGCACGCTTCGAACGCGAGGCCAAATCACTGGCTGCCCTAAACCACAGCAATATCGCCTCGATATTCGGATTCGAAGAGCACTAGGGCAAACGCTATCTCGTCCTGGAACTCGTCGAAGGGCAGACCCTCGCAGAGCGTCTGGAAAAGGGACCCTTACCCGTCGAAGAGACGCTCGACGCCTGTCAACAGATCGCTGAAGCCCTGCAGCCCGCTCACGTCCAGGGCATCATCCACCGGGATCTCAAGCCGGACAACGTCAAGATCACTCCCGACGGCCAGGTCAAGGTCCTGGACTTCGGGCTGGCCAAGGCGATCGTCGAGAATCTGTCGACCGACGCCACAACTCTCACGGGCAATGTCACCCTGCCCGGGACCCTGCTCGGCACGGCGCCCTACATGAGCCCCGAGCAGGCCAAGGGCAACCCCGTCGACAAACGATCGGACATCTGGTCTTTTGGCTGCGTGCTCTATGAGTGTCTCACCGGCCAGCGGGCCTTCAAGGGCGACTCCACCTCCGAGATCATCGGCGCGGTCATGCACGCGGAACCCAACTGGTCGTTGCTGCCGCCGAATACGCCCCTCGCGTTACATCGTGTTCTCAGACGCTGTCTGGTCAAGGATGCCAGGAATCGGCTGCACGATGTTGCGGACGCTCAATTGGAAATTGCGGAAGTTCTCGCGGGGTCGTCAGATGAAACGCTGGCTTTTTCGATCGCTTCGGGGAGTCGGCGTTGGCTGTCCTGGGGTCGGGTCGTGGCATTGTGTGTCGTTTCCATGCTCCTGGGCTCGCTGATCACGGCGCTCAATCGCCAAAACGTCCACCGTGAGGAGGTATTTGAACGCGGCAAGGTGACATCGCATCAAGCAAAGTGCATTCCGTACGATTGGCCGCGGGCACCTCCTTATATTTGGGCCAGGGAATTCCGTCGCTGTCTCACCCGATGGAAAACGCCTCGTTTTTGCGGCGGTGGATCAGAACGGAACTCGTTGGCTTTACCAGCGGGTGATCGTCGAAGACCAGCGGCCCATGCTCATCGCCGGCACGAAAAACGCCTTCAATCCATTCTTCAGTCCGGCTGGCAACTGGATCGCTTTCTCCAATACGCCGGCGGGCAGGGCTCCCGAGGTGTGGTGGCAAAATCTTAAAACAAACAAATCGTCAGCCCTGGTTGAGAACGAGCATGCCACCTGGTCACTCGCCTTTTCGAGCGTCATCGATACCCTCATTTTCGAGCAGTTCAACGAACAGACCAGAATTGCCGTGGAAGTTGCGGACCTCTGGCTGCTGAACCTCAGTCAACAGAAGCCCGATCCCTGGCCAGGCAACAGCGCAGAAAACGAGCACCAGGCTGACTTTTCGCCAGACGGCAAATGGATAGCCTATACGTCCGATCTCACCGGTAAGAAAACCGCGTCCGCATCACTCAAAACAGAAGACTTTGCCATCCATGCAGGCCAGGAAGAGTCTGCCGTTGGCGGCGGCCATGCCGTCAAATACGGGTACTGCGTCGATCTGCAACTCCGCCAGTTTTTCTCCACTCTCGGCAGAGAGTGCCTGCAGCTTCGACCCCTGCAAGCCCTGGTCCAGCTTCTCCTGTTTCGCGAGCTGTGCCGAAGGGTCGGTACGGTTGAGTTCGTTGAACAGACTCTGTTCGTCGATGACGTCGGGTGTGCCGGCGACAAATAGGGTTTTACCGGTCAGCGCCATGGCACGCACTTGCAGGCGCGCGTTGACCGACCAGGTGTACGCAAGTCCGGTACCGGGAATTTCGCATTTGTCTGTCCTGCGGGCCGGTGGGTTGAGCCGCACACTGATTTTTTTCAGTACCGTTGTTTCCGGCTGTTTGGACGAAGAAAAAAGATGGTGTGCCTGTGGGGTGGCCCAGCGGTAATACTGCGGTTTGCGGCCGTAGCCGTAAACATGTTTATCGTCAACCACCAGCAGCCGTCCGCCCGGGGCGTTTCTGCCGGCCTGAAACCACTGGCTGGCGCCGGACGCAATGCTCTTGCCGTAGGTCCAGTAGCCGCGGTGGAAATAGGAATCGTCGAGGAATCCGATGCCGCTGAAAAGATGCACGCCTTCGCCCTGCTGTTCGGTGACATCGGTGGGTTCCAGGAACAGTCTTTTCCCGTGCAGGTCCATGCGCTGAGTCCGCATATAAAGGTATTTCCCGTCGCTGGAAAGCACGTCAGGCAGGCCGGTGGGCATGTTCAGGCCCTCGGCGAACACCGTCGATTTGTCGGCCTTGCCGTCATGGTCGGTGTCCTCCAGGACGATGATCTTGTCGTTGGGCAGGTCCCCGGGAAAGACATGA
>JADFHU010000156.1 GCA_022567055.1 Planctomycetota bacterium | reverse complement strand
GAAAACGTGCGTGGGAGATTAGCTGTTTCACAGTCGTCCCATCTTGTCTTGACAAGCACAGGAAGATTGCATAAGACGGTGAGATCAAAGAAGTTCGAATCGATGAGTAGGACAGGGCAGGATTGTGGAACCTTTCAAACATTTAGAGCCGGACGGTTTTGGTTTCTGTGGAACTGACACTTTTCATGAGTTCGTTCCTTCAAACGCGGAGACCCACCTTTAAAGCAGTCAAGTTCCAAAGGAGTGAAAAACATGCCAAGCATAGACGAGCTGTTCAGAAAACTGTGGGAACAATACTCTACTTCAAATCCGCAAGCTTCAGCGATTCATACTCTGCTGGCGGAGCGTGGGGAAACAATTATTAATGATCATGTCGCTTTTCGTACCTTTGATGATTCAAGAGTGAATCTAGACGTGCTCGCCAAAGCCTTTGTGGATTTCGGTTACCATAAAGCAGGCGAGTATGATTTTGATCTGAAACACTTAAACGCCATCCATCTCGCTCCACCGGAGGATCATTTTCCGAAAGTCTTTATTAGCGAGTTGCGACTTAAAGATTTTTCTGGGGGACTCCAACAGATCGTCTTACAGCTTCTCGATCAAGTTGATGTGGCAAAGACGAGCGAATGGGATTTCTCAGCTTCCGGTCGGAACTGGGAAGTTTCTTACGCTGAGTATGAACAATTAAGACAAGAGAGCGAATACGCTGCCTGGTTATCAGCCTTTGGCTTCCTAGCCAATCATTTTACGGTTGATGTGGGTCGGCTAAAAACCTTTGACTCACTGCAGCAGTTCAATGAGTTTGTCAAAGCGAATGGATACCCTCTGAATACGTCGGGTGGAGAGATCAAAGGAACGCCGGCAGAATTTCTGGAACAGTCTTCAACATTGGCTGGAGAAATTGAAGTCACATTCACAGACGGCAAACAACGCATCCCTGCTTGCTATTATGAATTCGCACGCAGGTATGATCAGCCGGATGGAAATCGATTTGAAGGGTTCATTAGTAAAAGTGCGGACAAGATTTTTGAGAGTACCGACAGAAAGAGTTAACGCAGTGGCGGCATATGCGCTTCCCACCGATCAACAGTCACCCATGAGGACAACAAGATGCATAAAGTTTTGTTGTTAGGAGCAGGAAAGATTGGCCGGATGATTGTTCGGTTGTTGTCCGAAACCGGCGATTATGAAATCGTCGTCGCTGATGCTCTCGCCGAATCTCTCGAACGGATCATCAGCCATCCTGAAATCACTTCAGGCGTCACCGCGAAAGTAGTTGACGCGAGTAACCCAGAACTGCTGGCCGCTGCGATGCAAGGTTGTGGTTCAGTCATCTCTGCCCTCAGCTATGGGTTCAATCCGCTGATCGCTGAAGTCGCATTAAAGCAAGGATTAAGTTACTTTGATCTTACGGAAGATGTGGAAACGACAAAGTCCGTGCGACGTATTTCTGATGGGGCGGCGGCGGGACAAATCTTCATGCCGCAATGTGGTTTGGCCCCTGGATTTATTTCTATCGTAGCCAATCAGTTGATTAAATCATTCGACAAGATTGAAACCGTTCATATGCGAGTTGGTGCTCTGCCACAGTTTCCGACCGGTGCTTTGAAGTACAATCTGACTTGGTCGACGGATGGCTTGATCAATGAGTATTGCAATCCGTGCGACGCCATTCACGAGGGAAGTAGAATCGATGTGCTGCCACTGGAAGGCTTTGAGCATTTTTCATTGGATGGTGTTCGCTACGAAGCTTTCAATACTTCCGGCGGTTTGGGGACTTTATGCGAATCGCTGGATGGCAAGGTGCGGGATCTTAATTACAAAACGATTCGCTACCAGGGGCATCGCGACCAGATGTTGCTATTAGTTAACGAACTGCGATTGAGTGAACGGAGAGACGTCCTGAAGGATATTTTAGAGCATGCCATACCGGTTACTTTTCAGGATGTGGTCGTAACGTTTTGCGCGGCAACTGGAATGCGAAATGGGCAGCTGGTTCAGATTACAGATGCACGCAAGATATATCATGAGATGATCGGCGATGAGAACTGGAGTGCGATTCAGATTACGACTGCGGGAGGTATTTGTGCTGTTCTCGACATGCATGTCGCAGGCGAGTTGCCGAATCAAGGATTTGTCCGGCAGGAGGAAGTCGATTTCAAACAGTTCCTTGCCAATCGTTTTGGAAGCAGATACGACTCTGGAAGCTCGACCCGATTCACTCAACTTCAGTCGACATGATAAATAGATATTAAACGGATAGTGAGAGTTTCATCTCTGTGTGCAATGCTAAGAAAGTCAAGGAGTAGCTGATGACTCATCCTGTTCAAACGGCCCTTGATCGCATGGGCGTGTCGCAGCCTGTGTCGGCGGTCTCTATTGGTAATGATTGGCAGCCAGGGCTCTCAGGTGAGCACGCGGTCCATTCACCCATTGATGGGAGTAAAATCGCGGACTTGAAATTTGCAACGACTGCTCAAGTTGATGAAGCTGCCATAGCCGCGACTGAAGCTTTCAAGGCATGGCGAGTGATTCCCGGAGCTGTCCGGGGAGAATTTGTGCGTCAGTTTGGCGAACAATTACGAACTCATAAAGAAAATCTGGCAACGTTGGTGTCTTGGGAAGCCGGAAAGATCACGCAAGAGTCTTTGGGCGAAGTTCAGGAAATGATCGACATCTGTGGTTTTGCCGTAGGGTTGTCTCGTCAGTTGTACGGTCGGACTATGGCGAGCGAACGACCCGGTCATCGGCTGACTGAACAATGGCATCCCTTGGGACCCGTGGGTGTGATTTCTGCGTTCAATTTTCCAGTCGCGGTGTGGGCCTGGAATGCAGCGCTTGCTTGGGTTTGTGGTGACCCGATCATCTGGAAGCCGTCTGAGAAAACTCCCTTAACCGCAATCGCTTGTCAGGCATTAGTGCAAAACACTCTTGCCGAGTTACCAGAGGTTCCGCCAGCCATATCGTGTTTAGTGGTTGGCGGGGCAGACGTAGGAGAACAACTTGCCGCCTCACCGGCTGTGCCACTCATCTCAGCAACGGGTTCCGTGCCAATGGGACGCGCTGTTGCACAAACAGTCGCTGGCCGATTGGGTCGATCACTTTTGGAACTTGGCGGGAACAATGGCATGATTGTTACGCCTTCCGCTGATTTTGAATTAGCGATTCGGTCCATCACATTTTCGGCCGTTGGAACTTGCGGACAACGGTGCACGACTTTGCGACGGCTGATTGTTCATGAATCGATCGCAGATAAACTGCGAGACCGTCTGCTGGAAGTTTACACTCGCTTGCCGATTGGGGATCCGACAACAGATGGAACCCTGATGGGTCCCCTCATCGATGAGCGATCCGCCCAAGCGATGGACGCTGCGCTCGCAACTGCTAAGGACCAAGGTGGAATCGTTCACTTAGGTGTACGTGTTACAGAGGGAGTTCCAGTAGGTGGTTCTTATGTGCAGGCGGCGTTAGTTGAGATTGGTCATGACGCACCGATCTTGAAGCAAGAAACATTCGCTCCGATTCTCTATCTGATTCGTTATCGCGATTTAGAAGAAGCAATCGCAATTCATAATAACGTTCCGCAAGGGCTCGCTTCAGCTATCCTGACCAGCGATGTTCGTGAAGCAGAATTGTTCTGCTCTCCTGCCGGTTCTGACTGTGGCATCGTGAATGTTAATATTGGAACCAGTGGTGCAGAAATTGGCGGAGCCTTTGGTGGCGAAAAAGAAACTGGCGGCGGCCGTGAATCGGGGAGTGATGCCTGGAAACAATACATGCGTCGCGCTACCAACACCGTTAATTATTCCGACCATTTACCCTTAGCTCAAGGGATTCAATTCAATGTCTGAGCGTCGGAATTCCGTCTTTTGCCCGTACGGTGTAAACCTACATCCGTGGCCAAGTGGGCCGTGTTGAGAGGTTTATTATCAGAAATTGAGTCGGAGTCTGAAGGTTCAATGGGGCTTGGCAGTGGCCGAGGGTGTGAGGGCATGGGTTTCGGCTGGTAACGCTGTCAAATGGATGCATTTTCTCTGTCAGGATACAGGCCTCATGACTACCTCAGTCATTGCAATTGGTAACTGTTGTGGTGCCCGGTTTTTGGCCACCGGCATTTTGAGAACCCGCTGCGATATGATCACCCCGTAAATCAGTGGCGGTAGAACCACTGCCACTAGCGCCCGAAACACGAAGTCCTCGCGCTGTTCCATCCAGATTCCATCGCGCGGGTACTGAACCAAGCATGTGGGCAATTGCGGTGGTCGCGAAATCAACATTGGATGCATTTGAAACAGAAGTGCCCTGCGCTGAACCCCTACCACTGGCCAAGAAGTATACCCATTTCTCATCAGACGTCGTTCCACCATGACCGCCGGCAGTGGTACGACCATGATCGGTCCCCATTAGGATCAACCAGTCTTCGCTGGAAAATGTCGAGCGACCTTCGATGGTAGAAACCAATTCGCCAATATAACCATCGACCACTTCAATATACTCTATGGTTTCCCGAGCAAGGGTACCGTGGGCATGTCCCAATTCGTCTGTGTAGGCAAAAGGTAAAAACAGTGCATCTACATCTGTGTCGGCAAGCAGGGTTTTCACATCATTCTTGCATTTCAAATCGGCAGTGTCCCAACCGAGGGCATAACCATCATGCATCACACGGTGATCAATATGATGAGAAACCGCGGCATTGACCAGATCCCAACTGGATACACTTGCCGTGTTGATACTGGCATCTTCTGTTTCAAGAATATCTAACCATGAAGGCCAATCTTTTAGATTAATGTCATGGGTATAGCTGTTGCTCGTTACATTGTGCTTAGCCGTGGTGACACCCGTAAGCAAGTCTGACCAGCCGGGGCCACTAAACGTGGCAGAGTTGGTACTGGCGTTGCCATCGTAGGCCCCATTTAGAATAAGTGAATCTATATTGGGGGTGTTGGCCCGTGCCAAAGCATCGGGTCTGACGCCATCCATCATCATAAAGAGCACTTTCTTACCGCCCCCTGGTCCACTGAGACGACTGGTCGGTCCAGTGAGCACCGTGAACGTCACGGGATCGGCAATGTCACAGTACCCATTCTTCATAAGTAATTGGGCAACATGAGTGCCACCAAAATCAAACGGTGTGTGAATCGTCACGGTACCGTCTACGTGACCATCGGTATAGTTCCTGGAACGAGCGGATTTGACAGCTATACAAGCAGAAGGCGCACCACCATTGGGCGTTTCCCAAATTCCCATCCAGTCTAATGCATTGCCTGGGGCACCCGTAAAGGTCGCGGTAATGGTTTCACCTTCGTAGTAACTCGATTTATCCAAAGTAAGCGTTCCGTCGCCGCGTGATGATCCTGCGATCGTAAATTTCACCGGACCGTCGAGTATCGTGTATTTGTCATTCTCTAAAAAGTAGGCCGAGTAAGGACCTGGCGGCAGAGGCCATGTCACGCAAGATGAGGCGCTGTTAAAAGTGACTGAGCCGCTGCGATAGGCTTTGTCACCCCGGCAATTACCGTTGACATAAAGATAAGCTCGAGAAGCGACACTCCCTGGAGCCTGGTTGGAAAGATAAATACCTATCCAGTCTTTCCTGTTATTGGGGCCACCCGCGAAAGTTGCCACAATCGCTTCCCCTGAGTCATATTCAGTCTTATCGAAACTCAATGTCTGGGCAGAGGTCATCTGACCACTCCTGAGGAGTATCAAGCCCAATAACAGAAAATAGTTGTTCGTATAGGTTTGTTTCATTTGCGTATTTTCTTTATTTGAATATGAGTTTTATCGGGTTACATCCATAATGACGACCGGCACGTGCGGGCGTCCTGCACAAACGCATGAAGTTGAGTGGCGCGCGCCTTTGGGCTGTGTCGCGCCGCACCACTTGTGTTGTAAGTCTAATTCTATGCAATCGTCAAATCCTTGGCGGCGGACGCGTCTTTCGCGTCCGTCTGAATGATGGGTTGAACCGAGCCCCGCTGCAAGAGGCTGTTTGGAATTTCTGTTAAAACTGCTTGTTATGCGGGCTTTCTGCGTGTCTAAGTAGTTATCCTTAGACACGTAGACAGGTCCGGCAGTGTTTTTGAGAATTAACTCCTGAAATACAAATGCCTTGGGCACGGTTGTGAATTTACACCGTACGGGATAGACTGGGACTTGTCTACCCGTCCTTTCCGAGGGGGGAGAAATTTGGACCAGGAATTGGCCGAAGGCGATTATTCCGGAAGAGGGCAGCTCGAAATTCTTGATTGAGGACGGGAGGGGAACCGGACAGAGTGATGTCCTTCAACAACGAATGAAAAAGATGTGTGACGATAGATTGTATCGGTTGGGGTTGGGGCGAGGTGTCGGTGGGTGGGCGGCTTTTCGCCGGTCGGCCAGGACTCGAAACCGATTTGGAGAGGACTCTGCAGGGAGTGGGTTGGGCAGGTCAGCGTTTTTTTCTCACATGGGGCTTATGTGCCGAGCTTTGCTGTGGAGTTTGGCGTTGGTCTGGGGGAGTTGCTTGGTGGTGGAGGGAAGAGCCGAGGGGCGCGATGACGCACGCTACACGGCGGACCGGCCGGCTGACTTTTTGCACATGCGACTGGCGTTGGAATTCACGCAGGACGGCCTTCTTGAGCGGAGGTGCAAGGGGCGGGTGGAGTACAGGCTTCGCCCCCGCGGGAAGGATCTCGGTTTTGTCCAGTTGAATGCCGTCGGGATGGAGATCCAGGGCGTGACGGTTGGGGCTGGGGACGAGCAAGTGTGCTATTCCCATGACGATGATCTCCTGACGATCCGTTTTCCGAGCGTCTTGCGTGTGGGCGAGGAGATGCGATTGGTGGTGGACTATCGTTTGGATGATCCTTCCCAAGGGATGTACTTTGTGTTGCCGAGTGCTTCGGTTCCGGAGAAGCCGTTGATGGTCTACACGATGAGCGAGCCTCTGGAGGCGCGTTACTGGTTTCCGACTCACGACTGGCCGAACGAGCGCTGGGTTTCGGACATTTATGTGACGGTTCCGGAGATCTACACGGTGGTTGCGAACGGGGTTTTGGTGGAGAAGGTGGTATTGGACGGACGGGCCAGATTCCATTGGCGCAATACGATTCCGACGGATCCGCATCTGGTAGGCCTAGTTCTGGGGGAGTTGGTTGAGCTGCGGGATGAGTGGCGAGGGCGGCCGGTGATGACCTACACGCAGAAGGGCCAGGAGGAAGCCGCCAAGTATACCTTCCGTCGCGTGCCGGAGATGATGGAGTTTTATTCGAAGGTGATTGGAATCGATTTTCCCTACCCGGGCTACAGCCATATCACAGTGGTGGATCATCATCACGGGGGGATGGAGCATGCGGGGTTTTCCTTTGTTCGGCCGAGGTTCATGGCCAGGAGTGAGGATGGGGAGTGGTGGATGGAGCGAACCCAGACCCATTACCTGGCGCACATGCTGGGACACATGTGGTTCGCGGGGATGGTGAACTACCGAAGTGTGTCGGAGGCATGGCTCAACGAAGGGTTCGCCAGTCATCTGCATGAGCTCTGGCTGACCCATACCGATGCAGATCCCGAGGCGCGGTTTCAGTATGACTTCTGGCTGATGGCACGGAAGATCGCCCGCTTCGACAGCACCGAGAAGGGCCGGCCATTGGTGGACCGTCATTTGGATGAGTTAGGGGACATCTACACCCATGACGGGGGGATACTCTACGACAAGGGGTCGTGGGTCGTTAACATGTTGCGGCAGTCGATGGGGGATGACCTGTTTTGGGGAGCGGTCGGAAAGTATTTGGAGCATCACAAGTGGGGCAGCGTGGAAACGGCTGACCTGCGCCAGGTGCTGGAAGAGGAGTCAGGTAGAGATCTGGAGCAGTTCTTCCAACAATGGGTCCACGGCCGGGGGATTCCCCGACTGGAGGTGGATTACGGATGGGATCCTGTAGCGCGGCGGGTGTCTGTGTCGGTGAGACAAACGCAGCCTGTCGATGAGGAGATGCCGGCCTTCACTTTCTCGCTCGAGTTGACTTTTGTGGTCGGAGGTGAGGAGCGACAAAAGGAGGTGTGGGTTCGGGAAGCGTTGGAGACCTTTACCTTTGAGTTTCCGCAAGAGCCGTCGCAGTTCTGGGTGGATCCGAGGGGGCGTGTCCTGAAGGAGGTGACGGTCGAAATGCCGTTGAAAATGAAGCTAAGGCAGGTGCGTCGGGGAGGGACGGTGGTGTCGCGGTTGATGGGTGTTAGGTCGCTGCGCCGACATGGGCAGGCCCGGGCGATGAAGGTGTTAGGAAGAGTGATTGCTGGCAAGGAGGAGTGTTGGGGGGTAAGGGCCGCCGCTTCGAAAATGCTAGGGGAAATGGGAGTTGACGTGGCTGAGAGTGCGTTGCTGGGGGTGGTGGATAGGGTGGCAGGTGAGTCGCGCGTGCTGGCGTCGGTCTTGCGGGCGTTGGGAGCCTACACGGCCTCGAGGGAGGCGCACGAGGTATTGTTGAAGTATTCCGGGGCTGATCAGGCGTTGGAAGTGGAGCGGGCGACGGTTGTTGCGTTGGGGAGAATGAAGGGGGCAACCGAGTTGGCGGAGCGGACGAGGAAGCGTCTGGAGGAGGCGTCAGTGAAGCCGACGCGACGATGGGTTCGAGTGGCGGCGCTGGAGTCCTTGGGTCGGGTGGGTGGGGAGGCCAGTTATGAGACAGTTCTCAGGTTGGCGCAGCCGGCGAAGGGGGAAGAATTGCGCATTGAGGCGATTAGAGCTTTGGGGAGCATCGGTCGTGTGGATGAGTTGATGGAGATGACACGGGAGAAGTTGGTGGGATGGTTGGTTGATCCGGACCGCGGGGCACAGGCGGCGGCGATTGAGGCGTTGGGCACGTTAGGGGATGCGGCGGCGATTCCCGAGTTGGAGAGAATTCAGAAGAGCGCGAAGGATGTTCATCTGCGCGCTGCGGCGGAGGACGCTGTCCGGGCGATCGTGGGTAGTGGGGCTCGGTGAGGCAGGTGGTGGCAGGCAGTCGGTGCAATCATGATGAAGCTTGGTTTGGTGATTGCGATTTTTGCGGAGCATTGGTGCATTCTGATGGAGACGAGAACGGGAACAACATGGGAGAAGAGATGTGACCTGCCCTGATTTTCGTCACGACATCTTGGACTTTTGTGTACGAGAACTCCTCCCTGCCAGAGCATCGCGAGGCCATGATGACCGCCTTGACGATTGACGAGACTGCATAGGTGGTAATGTCGAGATTCTTATGCATTACGCTCGTCCAATCCTCCTCCAGACAGCGGAAATCGATATTCAGGAAGCTTGCCTAACCCGTTGGAATCAAACAAGTTCGAATATTGAGTAGGTCAGGTTAGATGTCATCAGTCGACGTCTGTATGATTAAATGTTTCCTATGGGCGGAGAAGGCACGAGATTACGCCGAACCTTGAGGAACGAAACTGTGCATACTTTCAGAACAATGGCGCTTTGCTGGGTTGTGGCGCTTCATTCAACAGCTTTTCAGTCAAACGGCGCGGTGACGGGCGGAGAAGCCCGACTGACAGCGTGGAAAAAGAATCGGGAGATGGCTGCAAGTTCCCCGTTCAAACACCTTGGATGGCAGACTCTTGGCCCGAAGTTTGCCGGTGGCCGGATTGAATCGATTGATGCCCCCAGAGGAAAACCGGGGACGAT
>JADFHU010000797.1 GCA_022567055.1 Planctomycetota bacterium | reverse complement strand
CGTCCGGCGGATAGTGGCTCATGCGCACCGCATTCATGTTCATCTCTTTAAGCAGATGCACATCTGCATAACTCAAGGAGCGATTCAAGCAGCGCCCGGAATCCGGCCAGAAGCTGTGACGATTAACACCCTTGAGAATGATTTTTTGCCCGTTGAGATACAAGCCTTGGCCGGGACGCACCTCGAAGGTACGAAAACCAAACCGTTCGGACACCGAGTGACCGGTCTTGCCTTCCTCTTGCAGAGACAGATCTACTGTATACAGCGAGGGCGTTTCGGCGGTCCAGGGCTTGATGCTCTCAACCGTGGTGGTCAACGTTGCCTTCTCCTGTCCCAGGCCCACCGAGACGACGACACGATAGGGTCTCGCTAGGCCCGGCCCGGTAATGGTTGCAACCAGGGGCCCAGCGGCATTAAGCTGTGACAAATAGACATCAACCGAAAACTGGCCGCTCGCCCGGGCGTCAATGGCACAACGTTTTATGTGCTGTTGCGGCACTGCCTCCAGATACACCGGTCGGTATATCCCGCCGAAGACCCAATAGTCGGCCTGACGTTCGGCCTGCTCCACGCTGCGATTCGCCGAAACCTTGTGGACCAGCACCTCCAGCAGGTTGCTTTGCCCGGGGTTGATCATTTCGGTGATGTCATAGGAGAATCGATAGAAGCCGCCCTGATGGATGGGCCCCACGCTCTGGCCGTTGATCCATGCCTCCGTGTCGGTCATCACCCCTTCGAAGACGAGCGAGACCTGTTTGTCTTGCCACGCTTGGGGGACCCGAAAAGAATAACGATACCGCCCCGTTTCCTGCGACTTCTTCCGGTCTCTGCCGTAGTTGTAGCGGCCAAAGCCTTCAAACTCCCAGTTCGATGGCACCTCAATGGTGGTCCATGCGCCGCTCCTGCGCCCCTCGCTACAGTAGAACTCCCAGGTCACGCGGTCGTCACTGCCGGTTCCCGACAGATAGAGCGTCTCCGTGTCTCGACTCCAGCCGGGAGTCACGTGCAGGGCAGAGATGATCAGCCCCAATATCAGTATCCAATGTCGTCTCATCATATTCTCCAATTAGTGAGTGTCTCTTAATACTACAGCGCGATGTAGTATCCAAAAACTCTTTTCTGGAACTAAAATCCGAAGCACGAAATACGAAATCCCAAACAATATCGAATGTCCAAAATACGAATTTTCAAAACAAAACCGGCCATCCATCCGCAACAGACATTTGGTATTTTGGTCATTTGAGTTTTGAATTTGTTTCGGATTTCGAGATTCGGATTTCGATTTTAACCAGAGTAACATAGGTGTTTATATAATAGTACCTTATAACCAGTGCTCGAAACGAACTTGCGATGTAGTGTTAATAGGCTCCGGGCCTGAAATGCCCGAAGAGTTCAAGATCTGCCCCGAGATTCGCCGCGTTATTGTTGTAACCAAGCCAACAGGGCGGACACCTATGGGACAGAACGAACTGCCGAAAGCTTCGAGGCTTTGTCTGGCGTACGACTTGGCAGGTTGAACAGACGATGATTGATAGAAAGTCCAAGGAGGTCCCATGGCGACTGCACGATCTACACACAATAGCCTTGAGGTGGTCTGCTCAGGCTCTCCGGCAGGGAGAAACCAGGGTCCGGCGCGAATGGAGCACAACATGAAGGTCGCAGCGCTCGCCATGCTCGTGACTCTCTTCTGCGCTTCAACCTCCATCGCCCAACAGGGCAGTGCCCTCAGTTTCGACGGCATCGACGATCGGGTTACGGTTCCGTATGACACATCGTTCCCGACTGAAGTCTTCACAGCAAGCGCCTGGATCAAGCTCGCACAGCCTGCGGGGCGCGCCGCTATCATCGCCCGTGGAGAAGACGACAACTCGTTTAACCTGAGCTGGCAACTCTACGTGACACGAGACGGCACCCTTGAGGTCATGCTCGAGGATTCAATCGAACGGAACTACTGCTATCCGTTGAACAACTGTGCGCCCATGGGCACCTGCACAGTGACCGGCGATCTCTTCGTGGCTGACGACGACTGGCATCACGTGGCTGTTGCCCGTGACGCGTCAGGAGCTTTGGCCCTTTATATTGACGGAGAAAAGCGGGCTGGCTGTGAGGGAACGGGCGTGCCTTCTTCAAACAACTTCCAAGACCTGTCGATTGGTTGTACGTTCGGAACGATTGGTCCGCCCCCCGGCGGCATAGAGCCGCCTACCTGGTTCTTTCCTGGACTCATCGACGCACCGGCGATGTGGAACGTAGCTCTCTCTGAGACGCAAATCGCTGCCGTCTTCAGCGGCGGGATAGATCCCCTTTCGCCAGAGCTGGTGGGCTATTGGGCCTTCGACGAGGGAACGGGACAGGCCGTGGCCGATCTCTCGCCAGCGGGAAATAATGGCTTTCTTGGCGAAACTCCCGACGTTGACAGCGCCGACCCGCTTTGGGTATCCACGCCTGTGTCGGCCGAACTCGTGT
>JADFHU010000796.1 GCA_022567055.1 Planctomycetota bacterium | reverse complement strand
ACGAGCGTTTCTGCGACTGGCAAGGAAGGCGAAGCAGGCCGTCCGAGGACGGTCGATGGAGCCTGACGCCGTCCAGACGCAGAATAAGCCGTTTGAATGCAGAGTCATTTTGCGTAGGGGCGCTTAGGCAGACGTTAATGCTCCCTTTTTTCTACGCCTCGCCGGGGTCTCACGGGGGTAGTAATCATCAGTGACAAAAGTAATCAGTTTTTGGCCTATACCGATCACTGATTACTGTTTACTGATTGCTTGACCGGTGGGAATCCCGGCCAACTAGCATTCCTGCTGCATTTCGTACTGATTCGGAATCTACATGCGATTGCCCTGGGGGCCATTACGCTTGCATGTTGCCCGGGTACCCGGTAGAGTTGGCGCGTCCGGGTCGGTCACATCTAAGGGATTGTCGGGTCCCGGAGAGGTGTCGGAGTGGCCTATCGAGCCGGTTTCGAAAACCGGTGTGCCCTTTACGGGGTACCGCGGGTTCGAATCCCGCCCTCTCCGTTACTTTATAAAAGTGAGGCAGACATTGCGGATCGGACTCGCCCAAATTAATACGACGGTCGGTGACTTCCAGGGCAACCTGTACAAGATGATTGAGTCTTGGCAGCAGGCCCGGGAACAAGGGGTGGAATTGCTTGTTTTTCCCGAGTTGGCGCTTTGTGGATATCCACCGGAAGACCTGTTACACAAGCCTCATTTTCTGCAGGCGAACCGAACGGCACTACAGGCCTTAGCCTCGGCCTGCCCTGACATCGTCTTGGTCGTTGGGTTCGCCGATGGCCAGGAGCACAAGGCCTATAATGCGGCCGCGATCCTGCGCGAGGGCGAGATCGACCAGATCTATCGGAAGGGTCGGTTGCCCAACTTCAGCGTTTTTGATGAGTCTCGTTATTTTGTGACCGGCCTGGAACCGGTGGTCATAGAGGTGGGCTCGATTCGCGTAGTGCCGACGATCTGCTATGACCTGTGGAGTGTCTCCTGGTTGGAGAAGTGGCTGGAGAGGGTCGGTTCGTTTGATCTGCTGCTCAACATTTCCGCCTCGCCCTTTGACATGGGAAAGATTCGCAGGCGGGAAGCGGTCATCCGGCGCTATGGGGAAGAGTTTGCCACGCCTTTGGCTTACTGCAATCTGGTGGGCGGACAGGATGAGTTGGTCTTCGACGGACGAAGTATGCTTGCAGATGCATCAGGACGAGTGGTCTTGCGTGCCGCCCCCTTCGAGGAGGATCTGTTGATCGCGGACATTGTCGTCCCTGCCAAGGGGCCGGCCTCGCTGACACCCATCAGTCACCCGGCTAAGCGTTGTGAGGATGAGCTGGATGAAGTGTATGGCGCGTTGTTGCTGGGCACGCGGGACTACGTGCGCAAGAATGGTTTCAGCAAGACCTTGGTGGGGCTCAGCGGGGGCATCGATTCGGCGTTGACGGCGGCCATCGCGGTGGCGGCGCTGGGGCCCGATCAGGTCGTGGGGGTCACGATGCCCTCCAAGTTTAACAGTTCTGAGACGCTTGCCGATGCGGCCCTGTTGGCAGAGAACTTGGGGATCACACTGCAAACGCTGCCGATTGGCGCCGTCCTGGATCGTTTCAACGAGACGCTCGATCGAGTCCCCGGCTGGGACGCGCAGGGGATCGCCTATGAGAATCTGCAGGCGCGGATTCGGGGTACCTTGCTCATGTCCCTGAGTAATCAATTGGGAGCGATGGTGTTGACGACCGGCAACAAGAGCGAGACCTCGGTAGGGTATTCCACTCTGTATGGTGACTCCGCGGGGGGATTCGCCGTGATCAAGGATGTGCCGAAGACCCTGGTCTATCGGCTGGCGCGCTACGTGAATGAACGCGCCGGAAAAGCGATGATTCCTGAAGCGACCATTACCCGGGCGCCGAGCGCGGAGTTGCGGCCCGACCAAAAGGACAGTGATAGCTTGCCCGACTATGAAGTCCTGGATGAGATCATTCGGGGTTATGTAGAGAGGGATGAGTCGGCCGCGCAACTGGTGGAGTCGGGCTTGCCGGAGGAAGAGGTCAATCGCGTCATCCGGCTGATTGATCGCAACGAATACAAGCGACGGCAGTCCCCTCCGGGCGTTCGCATCACCAACAAGGCCTTCGGCAAAGATCGTCGTCTGCCCATCACCAATCGATATGATGCGACCTACACGAAGAGTTCTTAGACATTGATGTGTAGGTGATCTTGCGCTCGCAGCACCATGGCTGCGTCGCTCAAGACCAGCGTTTTGATGAGGCTGGCGGGCACCAAATTGATGCCCACATTGAAGATTTTCTCTTCCACCATGGAGGCGATAGCGCGTGCCGACTGTCGGGTGATGGCGTACTCGTTCATCAGGTCTGCTGCGATGAGCGACTTGTTCCAACGCGATGTTTCTCCCAACTCGGTGGTGTCCCACAGTCGCTGTGCATCGGCGAGATTGCCCACAATCTGCGGGCTGCCCTTGACGGACTC
>JADFHU010000155.1 GCA_022567055.1 Planctomycetota bacterium | reverse complement strand
CCCTGACATTTCCAGTATTATCCAGGAGATCGTCAATCAGCCCGACTGGTCGGGCGAGGCGATCGTGCTGATGTTTGGAGACAACCCGGCCAATCCCTCTGCGGGAACCCGGGAAGCCGAGTCGTTTAATGGGAGCGCCAGTGACGCACCACTGCTCCACATCAGCTTTGAGTAGAATCGCGTTGGAAGACGGTGACGCCTGGCACTGGGCCGAGGTGCATAGCAATGACGACAATAATCAGGTGGTGGAATTCACCCTCTCGGCGGGAACACACACGCTCGAGATCGCACGACGTGAAGACGGCGCATTACTCGATGCCATTGCGTTGATGAAGTAAGGTTGTCATTGAACGGTTAACACCAAGGGTCTGTGACAGTACGTCACAGACCCTTTTCTTATGTGCTTGCCAAAACTTGAGCTCGTCAGGCCCGCCCCTGACGAGCTATCCATGCCCGGGCACCTTTGTCTTTCCGCCGACGGATCCTGGGGGTTTTTTAGACTCTCTTGATCCCAAAAAATGCTGCTTCCTGGGCTGAATATCGTATAATCCGGACATGCAGAAGCGACCCAAAAGAAGGAGGTCCAACAGAGCCGCAGCGGGGCATCCACCTCGTAGGCCCATAAGAGGCGCCAAATGGATCTTAGGCGGGGCGATCGGCTTGGGTCTGCTCATCTGCGTGATGCTGTCCCTTTACCGGAAAGATGACCCGACCGCAGAGAGCCCTCGCCCGGCCCAGAGAGAAACCGAAACCTTTAGCCCACCAACCAGGCTCTATCACGTCATCGTTCCCAGCTCTAGCGATGATCCTGAAGCGCTCCTGGAAGCTCAGGCCAAGCTCGTAGCGGAGATGCGGTCGGAGGCATTGGCTCTCGTCAAGCACCTCATGACGACGTTTCCGCTGGATGAGAACGCCGATATCCTCCAGGGCGACATCTACGAGGACTTCCGTGAGGATACCCTCTCCGTGGCCGCCTGGAAGCAGGCCCTGACCAAGAATCCCCGACGATCCGAAGTCTATGAAAAACTGGGACGGGTGGCCGCCGCGCAGGGAAACCAGGAGCAGGCGATGGCCTATTGGAATCAGGGACTCCAAACCAATGCCAATACCCCCAACCTTCGCTGGCTCATTGCCAATGTCTATCATATACGGGGAGAACCTGCTCCGGCTGCCGATCTGTTGGTGCAGGAATGCATGCTCTCACCACCGGCGGCACGCAACTACTTCCTCCTGGGACAGTGCTATCGCCAGTTGCAGCAATTTGAGCAGGCCGCTGTGAACTATCAAAAGGCCGTAGAAATCTCCCCGGATTACTACAATGCCTACTATGGTCTGGCCCATGTCTGTCGCCTGACGAAACAAATGGACCGCGCAAAGGAAGCCCTGGAAAAGTTCAGAGCCCTGAAGCAACGGGCAGACGCTTCTGAAGATCGGCAGATACCCATTGAAGAGATCACCCAGACCCGCAAAGGGCTCGCGGCTTACTACATCAAGGCCTACAAACTCTACCTCCGCCACCAGAAAATCCGGCCAGGAGAACCACTGCTTGAGCGGGCAGTGGCGATCGCTCCGGACTGGCCCTTCTGTCTGGAGAAACTGGCGGCCCACCACTACCGCCTCGAACGCCCGGCGGAAGCGATGAAACTCTACCGACAGGCTCAGCATCTCGATCCCAATCAACCCATGTATGCCGTGAACATCGGGACACTGTATAGGCAGTTGGGGCAATACGACCGCGCGGAGGAGACTTTTAAGCAGGTGATCGGTCGATTTCCCAGCTACAGTCCCGGATACCGGGAATTGGTCAATCTCAATCTAAAAACAGGCAAGCATCTCAAGGAGACGCTTTCTCTGGCCCAAAAAGCGGTCCAACTGAAGGGTAGCGCGGATCACTACTATACGCTCTCGAAAGTCCATCACGTCAACGGTAACGGTCAGGCGGCGCTGTCTGCCATTGAGAAAGCCATCCGCCTCGATCCGGATGACCCCAAATACAGGTCCTTTGATGCAATCATTCGCCGCCATTGAACGAGGTGATTGGCGTCCCTCTGGAAGTGGGGGTCGCTTCTGCGCACGCTCCCTCTTGTCGGTAATTTGCTTCTTTATCTCCCCTCTATATGGGGCCATGCATTTTACAGATGCCACTGATGAAAGCGGTATCACCTTTCGACACACGACGGGCGCCTCAGGCAAATACCATATCGTTGAAGGGGTCAGCGCCGGCTTGGCACTCTTCGACTACGACCTCGACGGACTGATCGATCTCTACTTTCTCAATGGATCGCACCACGATGCGAATCCCGCGGGTCCCCCACCGCGCAACGCGCTCTATCGTAACGAGGGAAATTGGCGTTTTAGGGACGTGACCGATGCGGCCGGCATTGGCGATACCGGATATGGCCTGGGGGTGACCGTCGGTGACTATGACAGTGATGGCGATCCCGACCTCTTTCTCAACAACTACGGCCCGAATGCGCTCTACCGCAACAATGGCGACGGCACCTTCACGGAGGTGACGAAAGAGGCAGGTCTCGACGAGGACACTCAGATGGGGGCTGGCGCCAATTTTCTAGATGCCGACGGCGACGGAGACCTCGATCTCTTTGTCTGTCACTATGTCCTTTGTCTAGAGACACTTTCGACCCCTTCCACTCGTCAGGGCTACCCGAGCTATCTGGGACCTGCGGCTTCCATTTACGCCAAGACCGCGGACACGCTCTATCGAAACAATGGGGACGGCACCTTTACCGACATCAGCGGTCACTCGGGCATCGGCGCGGTTTCAGGGGCGGGGATGGGTAGCATCTGTGGCGATTTTGACAACGACCGGGACACGGACATCTTCGTGGCCAACGACATGTCCCCGAATCACCTCTTCGTCAATGACGGCCAGGGCCGATTCACCGAAATGGGACTCTTTGCCGCCATGGCCTTCGACCACAACGGCGAGGCCCAGGGCAGCATGGGCATCGACCTGGCAGACTTGGACAATGACGGTTGGCTGGATCTTTACATCACCCCCTATCAGGACCAGTGGGCGGCCCTCTACAAGAACATGGGCGTGGGCGCCTTTGACGATGTCACCTTGATGTCCGGCGCCGGCAGCGGGACTTTCCCTTTGGTGACATGGGGCACGGGCCTGGTCGATTTCGACAACGACGGCGATCGCGACATCTTCGTGGCCTGTGGTCACCTGCAGCCCCACATCGCAAAGTTTGACAAACGGCATAGCTATCCACAACTGAACTGTCTCTTTGAAAACACCGGCAACCGTTACCGAGAGGTCGCGCGAACCAGTGGCAGTGGACTCCAGGTAAAACACGTCAGTCGCGGTGCGGCCTTCGACGATCTGGACAACGACGGAGACGTGGACATTGTCGTCTTGAACGCAGGCGGACTGCCGACTCTTCTGAAAAATGAAACAGCGTCTCAAGGTCATTGGCTGCAGGTGACTCTCCGCGGAACGCGCAGCAATCGAGAGGGCATCGGCGCCCAGGTGCGCGTGGTCACACCGGATCTGACGCTCATGGACGAGGTACACAGCGGTCGCAGCTATCAGAGTCATTTTGGATCACGCCTCTATTTCGGCCTGGGACCACGCACCGAGATCAGCCGCATCGAGGTCGATTGGATCGGCGGCAAAAAAGAGGTCTTTCCATCCACGCCGGTGGACAGACACCTGGTGTTGGTCGAAGGCCAAGGCACGGCACCGTAATCTGGATGCTCGCCATGACGCCAGCAAGCCAACATTCAAAGAAACATCGACTTTCCCATGGGCAACGGCCGCAATCGGTCGACGGGGCCCCGAGTCCTAGGAAAAGGCGCTGGCCCTCGGGTCGCAGGGGGTGGTTCCTGCGCATCGCCCTCGCCCTGATCGCCCCGGTACTCTTTCTCGCCGTCATGGAACTCCTGCTCTGGGGACTGGGATTCGGTGTGCCTGCCTCCTTCTTCGTTCAGGCCCATCAGCCGAACACCCTAACATCCAACCAGATGTTCATCTGGTTCTATCGACCAGAGCGCTCGACCGGTCCCCATCCGAGCCTGATCACGGTTCCTAAGCCTGAAAACACCTTGCGGGCGTTTGTCCTAGGTGGCTCGGCCGCCATGGGCACGCCCAAGCCGGCATATGGATTCACACGCATCCTCGAAATCATGTTGCAGGATAAGTTTCCCGACCAAGAAGTTGAGGTCATCAATGCCGCCATGCGGGGCATCAACTCTCACATCCTCGTCCCCATCGCCCGCCAGTGCGCCCAACTCCAGCCCGACCTCATGATTGTCTATTCGGGCAACAATGAACATACCGGCCGCTACGGCGCAGACACCCTCTGGGGAAAACATCCCGGTCTGATCCCTCTGCTACATGCTGCCAAGCGTCCCCGGGTCAGCCAGTTGATACGTCGGACCCTCGAAGGCGTCGTCGGTAGACGTGCTAAACAGGAGCCGCAAAGCATGGCGTCCTTCCGCGCAAACCGAAAGCGGTTCGACGATCCAGACCGGAGTCGTGTCTACAGAAACTTTCGGGAGAATCTAACAGAGATCTGTAAAATGGGTCTCGAAAGCGAGGCCCACATGCTGCTCTTGACCCTCCCAGTCAATCTGCGGGACTGTCCCCCGCTGGGGTCGCTGCACCGTGTCGGTGTACAGGGGGACGAACGAGAAGAGTGGGAATCCCTGTACGCAGCCGGCATCGCGCAGGAACAACGGCAAGACATCGCCGCAGCGCTCTCCTTGTATGAACAGGCCGCCTTTATCGATGATCACTTTGCGGAGTTGCAGTTTCGTTTGGCCCGTACCTATCTCGCCCAGGGTCGATCGGAGCAGGCCAAGGCACATTTCTCCTTGGCAAGGGACTGGGATGCCCTGCAATTTCGGGCGGATTCGCTGCTCAACGACACGATCAAAGCCGTCGTCAACCAGATGGACAACAAAAGGGTTCACACCATTGATGTGGCTCATCAATGGGCTCAGTCCGAAATGTGTGTAGAGGGGATCCCAGGGCATGAGGTCTTCAACGATCACGTTCACTTCAACTTCAGGGGGGACTATGAGATGGCCAAAGCAATCCTCCCCACAGCCATCGTCGCCCTGGAACAGAAACGCGGCGTTTCATCCGCAAACACTGCGGTGATACCCGCAATGGCCGAGTGTGCCCGACGTCTGGCCTATACGGACTGGGACCACATCGAACTGCTCAAGGGCATTGCCCGCATGAACGCTACACCGCCCTTTACCGATCGACTCGATCACGACGTTCTTCAGAAACAGGCGGAGCGGACCATTTCACAACTCATCCGCAGTCTGGATCGAGAAACACTTGCAAACGTCGACAGCACCTACCGACAGGCCATTGCGGCCCGCCCCGATGACTGGAGCCTGCGCTTTAACTACGCCAACTTTTTGTACGCGTACAAACGATATCCCGAGACCATGAAACAGATGCAAGGGGTGGTCAAAACGCATCCCGACATCGCTTCCTTTCGAATCCTTCTGGGGTATTCGCAGATCGCGCAGGGGTATCGGGACCAAGCCATGGCGCAGTTCCGCCATGCCCTCACCCTAGGCACGCACGATGAAGAGGCACGGAAGATCTTGGAGCATTACCAATGAATAAGTTGACCTAGCGCAAGTGGCTTGTCTCTCTCAAGCGAAAGCGTGTGCACGCCGTGTATGCGCCGGATGATCTGAAGCCGTTCTTCGCACATTCTATTGTTGTGTCGCGGTGAAATTATTGACCAAAGCCTCCAGATCAATAGGCTCTCCTCTTAGCACGGCAAGGACATTCTGGGCAGCCTTCAATCCCATGTTCTTGAAAGAAGTGTCCGATATGCCTCCAACATGTGATGTGACTATGACGTTGTCCAGGGCAAGCAACGGATTGCCCTTCGATAGGGGCTCGACTTCAAACACATCCAGCGCCGCCCCACCAATCTGCCCATTCTCTAGCGCAGAGCACAAATCCTCCTCGATGATGAGACCCCCGCGGGCCACATTGATGATACAGACACTGTTCTTCATTTGGGCGATGGAACCTCGGTTGATGATGCCCTTTGTCGCTGGCGTGAGCGGACAGTGCAAGCTGATGATGTCCGATGTTGGAAAGATATCTTCTAAAGTTGATACCTTGGAGAGACTGGGAGCTAGAGCCTCCGCCTGGGAGACGGGGTCAAAGATAAGCACATTCATGTTGAAGGGTGCAACCAACTCTGAAAGTCGTCTGCCGATACGGCCGAAACCAATGATCCCGAGCGTTTTTCCTGACAGTTCGAAGCCATCATAGCTTTTCTTCTCGAAAACACCTTTTCGAATTCGCTTGTCCTGAAGGGGAATTCTTCGGCTTAAGGACAGGATGAGCGCCAATGTGTGTTCTGCGGCGGATTCGCTGTTGATTCCTGGCGTGATAAACACGGGAATACTCCGTTCAGTGGCCGCGTCAATATCTATAGTGTCAGTCCCGACTCCGTGTTTGCTGATGACTTTCAGTGCCTTTGCCGCATTGAGCACTGCGGATGTAAACTTACCCTGTCTGGCAATGATGCCATCGGGATTGAACGTCCTCAGTTTCTGTGCAAGGTCCTCGGGGGTATCGCTAGGGTCTCCGGTCTCAATGAGACACCCCTCCGCTAGCAACGCCTGAATGGCATCTTCTGCAATCCCGGAACCACTGACAAAGATCCGAAAACCCATCACTATTCTCCTTTCAATTCAGAATCGCTCGGTGTTGTGACACAAGCTGACACATGGCCTCATACCCATAACAATGAAACCCGTACCCTTTATCAGCAATTTAGGGGAGTGTCTAGGCTAAATGGATTTATGAGATAATCCTCCATCGCCCTATGACCGATTATTGCCGCAGAGCAAGTTACGTTTTTGGTGGCTTATTCTCCCTAATACAGCGTACAGAGGTGATTGTAAAACCCTGGGGTAGATTGAAGTGCTCCGCGAGAAATTGCAGACAAGTACCATCAATGTCGAACTAAACTGGAGTTGAACGCTATGGCTGAACCGATAAGAGTGGGCATTATTGGCCTCGGAAAGATGGGAGGAATTCGTGCCCAATGCATCCGCGGGAATGACCAGACGGAATTGATCTCCGGTACCGATCCTAACCCCCCGGCGAAAGGCTGGGACGACCTACAGGTTCTTCCTGATTACCGGACGGTCATAGATTCCGGCGTCGATGCCATATTTGTATGCACCCCTAACCGCTTTATCCCCGATGTCGTGGCGGCGTCCTTGGATGCCGGCAAGCATGTGTTTTGTGAAAAACCACCTGGCCGCAACATGGACGATATTGAGCGGATTATGGAGGCCGAAAAACGCAATCCGGGTCTGGTTTTAAAGATAGGGTTTAACCACCGATATCACTATGGAATCATAGAGGCTAAGAAGAGCGTTGACAGCAGAAAATATGGAGAAATCCTGTGGATGAGAGGCGTTTACGGGAAAGCGGAAGGGTCCGGAAATCCCGATGAATGGCGTCTGAATCCGGCACTTTCCGGTGGAGGTATCCTGCTGGATCAGGGTATTCACATGTTGGACCTCTTCAGGTATTTTTGCGGGGAATTCTCTGAGATCAAGAGCATGTGCACGACCGCCTATTGGGACATTCCGATGGAGGACAACGCGTTTGCCTTGCTGCGAGATAAGAGAGGCCGCATTGCCATGCTACACAGCTCCTTTACGCTGTGGAAGCACCGTTTCACGCTGGACATATGCCTGGAAGACGGATACATCACTGTCGAGGGTATGCCTTCAGGAAGTCGTAGTTATCGCGACGAATGGATCATTCAAGGTCGCAAGCACACTGGCTACGCCATCGGTAATCCGCCGGAGGAATCCACTTTCTGCAATACGGACCCTTCCTGGGAGATGGAACTGGCGGAATTCGTCGACTGCATTCGCACGGGACGGCCACTCGAAAACGGCACTTCAAAAGATGCTTATGAGACGATGCGCCTGGTCTTTGGCATATATGAAGCCGATGATACATTCATGCAGCAAGCGGCCAGTAAGTCGGGAAATAAGTGTTTAAGAACGCAAGTATGAAAAGCAACGTCCCAATTGCTGTCGCATCGCGTTCCTTTTCCCGTCATCCACAGTTGCGCGCCGAGTTGCTGGAGGAATACTTCAGTGTCCGGTTCAATGACGATGGCGTGGCCCTTGAAGGAACGGCTTTGATCGAATTCGCCCGAGGACGTGAAAAACTGATTATCGGACTGGAACGTGTCAATGAAGCGTTCCTGGCGGCGCTCCCCAAGCTTAGGGTCATCAGCAAGTATGGCGTGGGCACTGACATGCTGGACCGTGAGGCCATGGTGCGCCGTGGCGTTCACCTTGGCTGGACCGGGGGGGTCAATCGCCGATCGGTGGCTGAGTTGGCGATCGCGCTGATGCTCTCACTTTTGCGGAAAATCCCACAAGCCTACGCGGACATGCGTGCAGGGATTTGGAAAAACCGCAAGGGAAAGGAGCTGTCGGGTCGCACGGTTGGTATTGTCGGATGCGGCCATGTAGGCAAGGAATTGGCCGTTCTGTTGCGCGCATTCGGCTGTAGAGTATTTGCCCATGACATACTGGATTTTCCCGAATTCTACGCCGCCCATCAGGTAGAGCCTCTGGCGCTCGAACCACTACTGCAGCGCTCGGAGATCGTATCGTTGCACGTTCCCTTGGACGATAGCACCCGCAACATCCTAAATGCCGAACGCCTAGCGCTGCTGCCATCGGAGGGCCTAGTGATCAACACGGCTCGGGGCGGTTTGGTAGATGAGGCTGCCTTGAAACAGATGCTGAAGGAGGGCCGACTTGCCGGGGCCGGCTTCGATGTATTCACCGACGAACCCCCACAAGATGAGGAGTTACTGCAATTGCCAAACTTCCTTGGCACACCGCATATCGGTGGGAGTTCACAAGAGGCCATCCTGTCGATGGGACGGGCCGCCATCAATGGATTGGGTGAGAATGCCCTGCCTTCAGTCGAGCGCGTCGACGGAGACAAAACCTGCAATACGACGACCTGAGATCGAAACCATGGATTGTCCCTAGGAGACAGTATCGATGAGACCGAACACGCTCAAAGAAATCTGGGCAGAGGGAGGAGCCGTATTAAACGGCTGGTGTTCCATTCCGAGCTCCTTTTCCGCCGAGGTGATGGCACATCAGGGGTTCGACTCCATTACCATTGACATGCAGCATGGTATGGTGGAATACCAAGTAGCGGTGACCATGTTGCAGGCGATTTCGACGACGTCGGTCATTCCGCTGACCCGAGTCCCCTGGAACGATCCGGGCCGACTCATGAAAATGCTCGACGCCGGTTCCTATGGCGTCATCTGCCCGATGATTAATACCGCCGAAGATGCGGAAAAACTGGTTCGCGCCTGTAAATATCCCCCCATGGGATTTCGTAGCTTTGGCCCTATCCGGGCAAAGTATTATGCGGCTGGCGCGACGCACGGTGGCGGCGACTACCATACCCATGCCAACGAAGAAACCCTCGTGATTCCCCAGATCGAAACCCGGGAGGCCATCCGGAATCTTGACGAGATCCTCCAGGTGCCGGGGATTTCGGCGATCTATGTGGGCCCCTCAGATTTGGCCATGGCACTTGGTAGCGAGCCGCGCACGGGACAGAAGGACCCTCAGGCCATCGAGGCAAAACAAACG
>JADFHU010000795.1 GCA_022567055.1 Planctomycetota bacterium | reverse complement strand
CCGATGCAAGGGTGTCGAAGCTGCTCTCGCTGACCCGACCTGCCAGGGACAGGTCGTTGACATCGGTCCCAATGTAGACGTCGTGGCTACCGGCTTCTCGGCCATTGCGGCCCCACGAAAGAGCAAGATCAGGTGCCACGTTGGTCGCCCCTGAGTCGGGACTGGGACGACTCGCAAGGGTTGGTATGGCGAAGAACCGTACCTCACTCAAACTGGCCTGCGGGGCGAAACCCTGCACGCTGTTGATGGTCAGGCGAACATGCTGAGCCACAGCACCGCCGAAATCGATGGTGTTGTTGTGTGCGTAGTCCGCCGTCCCCGGGGCCTGGGCCAGTGGTCCTACGCCTTCCAACACGGTCCAGTTGTCGCCATCCAAGGAGTGCTCGATGACGACATCCTTTGCGCCAAATCCAATGAAGGGTTCGATCGTCTGGTTGGAATTCCAGATCCAAAGCTCGTGCAGCTTGTAGGCCCGGTCGAACCCATACTCGATCGTGGCCGGGATACCCGCGCTGATCCACATGTCGGGGGCGGCGATTCCATGGAGATCATCCACCAGACCGGAGCCGTTGATGGTATTCTCAGCCACGGAAGCACCGAACGAGCCGGAGGCCGTGGCCGTAACACTGTTAATTGGAATCGAGAAAGGCTCGGTCGTGAAGCTCCAGGTGTCTCCCTTGAAGACCGTAAGGTCAGGTGCACTGTTGACTTCATCCACACGCCAGTAGTAGGTCTGATCAAATTCGAGCCGGCCCGGATCAAAGCCTGTGTCCGCCAACCCCTGTGCCAGTACGACGGCTCCGGGATTGTCGACGGTCGCGTTATTGGCGTCGTCGAAGCTTGTGCCGAGGTAAACATTATGCGTCGCCGCGAACTCACCCGCTCCCCAGTTGAGGTGGGAATCACGACTAACATCCGTTGCTTGGTTCGCCGGCGCCGGCGTCTGGGCCACCCCCTTGGCGCTGCCCAGCATCACAAGCTGGATCTCTTCTACCGTCAGCACGCGGCTGTAGACACGCGCATCATCAATCGACCCTAAAAATGGGGCGCCAGCATTGTAGCCGAGCATGAAGATGAAATCAGCTGAGGCGGCCATACGGGAGTTAATATCTACGACATTGAGTTCGTAGCCACTGCCGAGGTCACCATCAATGTAGACCTTCATCGCGTCATTGGTTCCGATCGGCTCAAAAGCAATCGTAATAGCTGCGTGATGCCACTCGTCGTCGTTGACAGCCATACCCGAATTGTAACTATTCAAGGCGCCTTGGGAGTTGGCTCGTATCCTTAGGAACCCACTGGTCTCGACGTTGAGCTGCCGATTACCACTGACGTGTCCTCCCCCGGGTGGGTCATGGGCGATCACTGTGCCTCTGGCGCCCCCGGGCGTCTTAAACCATACCGTCCAAGTCACCTCGCCTTCGAAGCTGGGAAAACCCTCTGCCAGGCTAGTGCCAGGCATTTCTAATCGGTCATCCACGCCATCGAACATCAATGCACCGCCGAGCTTCCCTTCCCCGAACACTGGGCCGTTGAAAAGAACGCCATCCAAGCCGTTACCGGAAGCGTCGGTGGCGTCACCGTCAAGCGGCCACCAGCCCTTCAGGTCAGGATCGGCTGCACCGGCTGGGCCGGTGAGCCCCAGCGCCAAAACCAAAGAAATCCAGCAAATCATTGTTTTACACATGACTCAATCCTCCATCACAAGAATAACACATATTACGACCGTAGAATCACGGACACTGAGTATCTCAACAAGCACCTGTCTCTTCACCTTTTTCCCACCACGACATTTCGACGCAATGCTTCGCCAGAAACGGCTTCACGTCTGGCGTAAGGGATCGGCAAGAAATAAGTTGGACAGTTTGGGGTCCAAGTGTGCCCCATATTTGGTCGCGCCCGATTGAGCGAAACCACAGGCGTAGCTGCTCTACGTCGCGGATTTCGCGATTGAGAAGCGATCAAAGATGGGGTGCAATTGGGCGTTCAAAAGTCCAAGTTATTTCTTGTCGGTCCCTAAAGCTTGGCGAAACGATTGCCGGCACAGCGGCAAGCAGAAGCACCCTCGGTGTCCTTGCATTCATGTAATTCACAAGATATAGTGGTCGTCGGTGGCCCAAGGAAGTTGGCCTTGCCGATTCATCCGACAATTTGACATCAACCTGCCGAAATGAGTGTACCGCCGAGAGCATTGCCAATCAAGTGAAAACAGGCTCCAGGGACCGCCATGGCGATTTCTGGGCTCATTGCACGTGGTCCATGGGTAGTCCAGGCGAACCCAAACGCCACGGCGCTGTAACCATTGGATTGAAGATAAATCTGGGCCATGGCCACAGATGAGATCAAAAAACTGCGTTATTGCTACGAGGTTTTGCGTAGGCGGATCGCCGATGAAGATGACGGCCTTGCCTATTGGCAGATGAACCTGAAGATCGCCACCTACTTTCTGAGAAGATACGACACCGAGTTC
>JADFHU010000154.1 GCA_022567055.1 Planctomycetota bacterium | reverse complement strand
GCCGCCGCTCCAGCACCACGTCTGGTTCGAGTTGTTGTTCCAAACGTAATGTAGCGTGTCGTTATTCCCAAAGATCATCTCGGTGGCAGTCGGGAAACGCGACGAGACAATCCCGCCCCAGTCAGCGACTTTCCAACCGTTGATCCAGGCCGAAAAGGTGATTGCATCAGTGGTCAGACTGAAATCCGCAATCTCCACGCGGCTGCTGCCATCAAGTTGAATCCCGTCTCCAAACATCCCCGTGACCCACTCACCGTTGCCAACCACTGTGGCATCAAAGCCGTTGCCGGAGGCATCGGTGGCGTCACCATCCAACGGCCAGTAGCCGATCAGATCGGACTCAATGTCCGCATAGATGATCCCTGCGGCGGATCCAAACAGGAAAACTAGGGAGATAACATGAAACAATCCACGCCAGCTATTCCTGCCAAGGCGCGCACCTGCAATCTTCGATCTAGCAATCATGGTTCTATCCTCCTTCTAAGAAAGCCTTGGCATTCGTTCACGGTGCAACCACCCGAGCCGAGGATTTTTGGATGATCACAAAGGCCTGCAGTTCTTGATGATGGCGGCAAAACGATCGTATGATTTCGAGTTCTAAATACCCTTCTATATCGATCAGAATCATAGATATTATACCACATTATATGCGATCTTCCCCCGCTGACAAGTGGATAGCAATGATTGACAAGCAGGTGGAGAAGTTTGACTTTTTGTGGATTCCATCTGACAGATCTCAAACGGCCCAATGGGCAAGCCGGCAAAGAAAAACGTTTTATGAAATCACGTCTGCTTTGTTTCATGCTGAATACTTCCTTGGAACTGCCATTCACTCTGGACAATCATATCACGGTTGGCGTGCCACGATTCCCTAATAAGAAGGAGTCCGGGAGCCCATACCCCATGTACGGACTCCCGGACCCGGGAGGCTTCCCCTTCCGCGTCAGGGGTTATTCTATTAGGGTCTATCAAACGCTTGGGTCCGTCCGGCCAGAGCAAGGCAATCTCGGCATCTATCAAGGCGCGGTCGTAGATACGGACCTCGTCGATGGAACCGGGGAAGAATCGGTCGTTACTCGTCGCCCGCCGTCCAATGCTGACATCCGTACTCGGCTGCAGGTTGTAGATGTTGTCGGACCCCGAAAAGGTGGAATCCCGCTGACCGTCAATGTACAGCAGCGTATTCGGAACCCTTAGACTCGCGCCTTCGTTGACGACCAGCGCACCGTGGTGCCACTCACCTTCATTGGCAACAAAGCCAGGGAAAGCTATGAGAAGGCCATTCAATTCCAGCCCGACGAGGCCAAGGCATATTACGGTCTTGCCCAGGTCCATACCCGCCTGGGGAATAGCGATCAGGCGCAAAAACACTCGGAACGCTTCAGGGAACTTAAGGCTGAAGGGCGCAGAGGCCAGATAAGCCGTAAGAGCCGCTACGATGATCGCAGGGCAGCACAAAAAAGAGCTGCCCTGACCCATCTGGAGATAGGACGGATGTATCGGGACCAGGGAGAGATTCATCAGGCGGAAGAACTGCTGAAACAAGCCATAGGTTTCGATCCGAACAACGTCGTTTGCTACATGGAACTGGCGGCGATTTATAATACCAAGGGCGCTTCCGCCAAAGCCTTGCACTTGTTCAAGAGGGTTCGTGAAATACAGCCAGACAATCCCACGTCTTATCTGATGATGGGGATTGTATCGGCTCACTTGAACCGGCCCGATGAGGCAGAAGCCGCTTTCAACACGCTGATTCGCTTAGCGCCGCAGATGTCCGACGGATACCGTGAATTGGCTCGACTCTATTTGCAATCGCGGAAGAAAACACCCCAGGCCCGACAACTGGCAGAAAAAGCGCTTGGCCTGGAGGCCAACGCGGCCAACTACTTCATGTTGGCTTGGGCCTGCACTGTCCTGGGAGATGACGCTGCTGCGCTTCCCGCCGTAAAACGGGCCTTGGAACTGGAACCAGAGAATCCTGACTGTCAGCGGCTCTATCGAATGATTCAACAGGGGAACTGATCCGTGAACCCGACGAGAATAACCTTGTCGTTGCCAATGAGGGACCGACCTTGCTAAGGGACCGGCAAAAAATGATTCTCTCGCTAGGAATCACTGGATCCAGAGTCGCTTGCGCGGGACCAAGACCAACCGAGACGGGGTGGGCGCGCGTGCGCTTGTCAAGGGCCAATAGGACCATCGTGACATCTAATCTAACGTGATAGATTACAATAGGCCTTCAAACACATTCAACGCATGCCGCGCCGGATCTCACCGGTGACATCACCTCCAATCTCGCCCAGGCGATTTCTCGGTGCCTGGATTTCTTCCAGGTCAAACGCAAAGGTCCGGCTCGCCTCATTGTTGCTTTCGCAGAGCTCTGGAATCTGGTTCAACTCATCAACCACCACTGAAAGCGTCACCTTGCTGCTCGTGGGAATGTAGTGCAGCCCGATCGTCAGCGTCTTGGCGGTCAGGTCCATCGGCCACGAAAGATGAGGTACCACGACCGCGCCAATCTTCCGACGCTCAGTGTCTGGCCCGCTGCTTTCATAGAAAGTGACGTGGATCTTATTTGCCGATTTTGCGCCAACATTGTGGAGAGTCGTCTGGACATCGCGCGTCCAGATGGAGTATTTGATTTCAGCCGGAACAAGCGCGAGATCGGCGAGCAGCGGTGTTCCCCGCCCCTCCTGAACTTGGTGAATCTCGATGACGGTTGTTTGCCGCGGGGGAAGTGAAACACCAACCCGTTCGCCCCGCCGGGCGAGGGTGAAGGTGCTTTCCGTCATTCCCGTATCAGGACGATCATCGCCAGTCGTGTCGGCGCCGGATCGAATCCGGTAGCGGCCTCCGACCTCTAGCTTCCATGGCGTGAGGGTCGCCTGTCGTTCTTCATCGCAAAAACTGTACATCACAATCTCCAGAAGATGCTCGTCCTGGCGTCGGACGAAGGCGGCAAAGTCCCGGCCCACCCCGGAATAGGTGACACTCGGCTTGGTGCCTCCCGCTCCGGTCATGATGGAAAATGGATCCGCGATGCCCCGGAAACCTACCCGGTCGGTGGCGGATGCTTCCGTGGTCAGGACTGGCCAGCGCTGTTTTGCCTCCCGGCGCACGCGATCCATTTTTTCTAACACTTCGGACTTCTCGATCAGGACGGGTACTTCTCCGCGGATTGTTGCCGAACGGAGTTTTTCCAGCCGTTTCCAGATGACATCGAATGCCATAGCGCCACGCCGCGAGCCGTCGCCCAGGACTTTGCCGGCCCAAAGCGCCGTGCCCGGTGTCGGATCGACCGAGTCGTCGGCGCGATACCGGTCCACGAGCTTTTTCTGCAGAACAAAGGGTTCGAGATACTTGTCATCTCCCGTGATTTCGTGGGCCAGGAACATGAGATCGACCAGATAGAAGTAATAACGCCCGCGTTGCCAGTCGTAGTTGACGGTGCCCGGCGGGTGGGCTGCGGTGTACCAGTTGGGCGAATTCACGCCGCCAAGCTCCCCGTTGGGAAAACCCACCTCGCTCGGAAAGACGCCGCGCGGCTTGCCACGATCCGTCCGCATGGCGTCGTTCAGCCAGGCGTCGGCCCATTCCACCAGAAGTTTCCCTATCGTTGGGTTCTGATTGTAACGGTAGGCGGCAACCGCCGGCAATGCCGCCCGGTAGTTGATGTAGGAATCGTTGGCCTGCGCTTCGTTGCCCACCGCGATGGACCCCAGGAAGTTGCTGCGGAAGTGCAGGTCGCCGCGGTCGTTGTAATCCATCCATAGAGTGCGCATGAGGTGGGCGGATTGCGTGGCACGCTCGACCCAGAGGGGGTTTCCCCAGTCGATCGTGAGCATGAGAGGCAAGGTGTCGCCGGTCCATTCCGAGGAATGCTCGGTGTCGAGGACGCCGCGATAGAAACCTGCGTCCTGATCCATGGCGCCATATTTCCAGAGTCCGTCGATCAGTTTTGTCGCGAGATCGAGCGAGGGTTGCGAGGCGTTCTCGCTGATGAATCCCATGATGCCAAACAGGGCAACCAGCTCGACATCATCCCCCCACCCTCCACCAATGCCGCCATCCGGCTGTTGTTTGTTGGCGGCCCACCACTCGCACATGTCGAGCAGCAATCCCCAGGCCTCACGTTGCGCGAGCGCCCACTTGGGCGCCTTGGCGTCGTTCATCAGATGATGACCATGATGCCAGACCGAGTCCGCTGTCCACTCATCATGTAGGTAAAACCGCACATAACGGTTCGCCGGAAAGGAAACTTGAAGTTTCTTCCAGACCGCCTGTGCATCGCCGCTCGGGTAGACCCATCGATGCGGATCCAGCATTTGCAGTGCGCGTCCCTGGTAAACCAGCGCCTGGTGGTACATCAAATCCTCTTCATGAAAAAGGCGCATCATGGAGACCACCTTGCGGTTTTCCTGGAAATGCCCCTCCTCCCCGCTTCCCCGCCCCAGGAAACGCCGACGGGCACGGGAGAACAATTGCAGGGAATCACGGGCCTCCAGCGTCCAGCAGCAGGATGCATCCTCTTCTAATCTGCGCTCAACTGCTTGTTGGGCCTTGCCCAGCAGGCGTTCCTCGGCTTCCCCTTCCACTTGGGGATGCCCCGAGAGCGCTAGATACCCCCGAACGCGCAGCAAGCCAGAAACGGAGGCCTCCCCCAACAGGGCCTCGGCCTTCCCGAATTGCCCAGCATTCACCTTCATGAGAAAGGCGTCCACCGTCCAGTCCCCTTGCCCCTCGGCGACCAGCCGGCCATTCCGCCATTGAACCAGCGGGGATGATAGTTCCGCCACCCTCAGGGCCAGCACGCTGTTGCGGGTGAAGGGACCCCCGGGGTCAAATTTCAGCCGTCGCTTCGGGTCCCACCCCTGGCCTAGGTAGGATTCCACCCGGGCGCCCTCCGAAAACCATTTCTCATAACGCCGGCGGTCCGCCTCATACCGGGTCTCATCCCCAAAAAACCGAAGCCGGATGATTCCATCGGTGGTGTGGACATTGAAACGCAACCATCGATAGTGCCCCGTGGACTCCGGTTGGCCTCGGCCAATGATGTGCTTGGCACGGATCCCGGAGGCAACTGTCCTCCCATTGCACTCCAGGGCCAGGGACTCCAGGGGGGCATGCAGATCCCCGACCCACACCTGCAACCGATAATTGCCCGGTTCCACATCCACTCGAAAGGAAATGTCTCGCCGGGAAGCCACACCATCTCTCGTCAAGGCATTGGCATGACTGCGATAAAGGAGGTCAGGGCGCATGGGGTTACCGCCATGGCGCAGTTCCGGCAGCGGCTTGTCCCGATCAAAGGATACCTGGCCACGGGACTCGAAGCCGTATCCCCTGGGTGTCTCAAAATAATCACGGCCAGAAACGTTCAGGGCCGAGGACGCGACGGGAGAATCCCGGGAGCCAAAATCAAAGAGTGCGGGAAGAGTCACTCTTGCGGCCGCCAGGGGATGGGAATTGGCAAGCAGCCAGGCAACCCCCACCAGGACACCCGCACCTACATGGCTGAATGGATGGGGCTTTCTCATGGGTGGCAACGTCATCGATGAAAAACGAGGTGAAGCGCAGACTACTGCCCCTTGGTTGCGGGGACACCGGGCCGCGACACCCCGGACTCACCTGGGTTCTTCTTTGCAGCGCTTGACTTCAGGTAGTTGTCGATTCTCAACTTGAGGCGCATAAAACGAGCCTCCCCAACGATCTTGCGCAGCTCCACCTGCAAACGGTGATAGTTGCCCAGTAACTGCTGCTGAAGTTTTCCAATGTCCCCGTGAAGTGCGGTAATCCGTTTTTCATCCAGTTGAAAGGAGGCATAAGCATCCTTCAAGGCCTGTTGTTTTTCCGTCAATTGCAACTTGACCGCCGCTTCAGCATCCCGCGTGTGAAGCAGCAACTTCCGGATCGCTCCTAGTTGCTCGCCCGTCAAGGGGGATGGGACAGTGGCCGGCTGTCCGGCCAGCGTCAGGAAGGGGATTGTCAATGTGATAAGAACAAGCAGTTTCATGGACGGGCTCCTTCAAGGGCGGTAATAACGTCAAGCATGGCCACCATGTCCTGCTCGATCAAGTCCAGTTCCACCATCGGTGGCAATGCGGCCAGTAAATCGGAATTCTCTCTAGTGAAAAATCCCTGGTCCAGGCCCTCCCCTAAGTCGATCCCATCGGGCTGAACCGTCGGCGGATCAGCTTGCACCCATTTTCGGCCCTTCTCGGGGTTCGGCAACTGAGAAAAACCCACCAACAGGGCCACCAGGGCCAGTCCAGCCGCCAGGCCCTGCCGCAGTCTCCGGCGACCCTGAACCCGGCCGAGAACACGGTGCTCAATTCCGGCAGGAACGGCAGGAACCCCCATCCGGGAAGCCACTTCCCGGAGTTTCCGGTCCACTGTTAATTCATCCTCTGCCTCGAAAGCAGAATCTTCAGGTGTCTTCATGTTGTTCTTTTTCCAGGACCAGACGCAGTTTCTGCCTTGCACGCGTCAGTCTCATTTTCAAGGTGGCATGGGGCACATCCAGGATGGCCTCAATCTCTTTCAAACCCCGTTCTTCAAAATAGTACAGGTGCACCAGCGCCCGGTCGGTTTCCCCCAGGGAACGGATGGCCCGATCCAGCAAATTCGCTGACAAGCGCCTCTGTTCATCCACCATCAGGTCATCAGCCGGCTCGGGAACGATCTGCTCTGCCTCTACATTGCCGGCGGCCATTTCGGTCCGCTTCCACCAGCGTTGCCGGCTTCGCCTAAGGTCCATCACGGTTCGAACTGCCGTCCGGCAAATCCAGGCGTCGGGGCTGGTTTCACCACGCCACTGCCTCGCCTTGCGCCAAATCTTGTAGAAGGCATCCACCGTTGCTTCCTCGGCCAGTGCGGGATCACCGGAAACCCGCAGCGCAACCCCATAAATCATCCCCTGATAGCGCCTCACCAACTCTGCCAACGCCTGTTCATCCCCGCGTTGACAGCGCCTGAGCAATGCCGCATCCTCTCCCTCTGGATCCACTGGTCTGTTCTCTTGTCCTTCCATCTAAGGGACGCCACCACTGCCAACAGGGTAACAGGAAGAATACAGCCCCGACAGTCTTTAAGCCGCCAGTCCAGTCCATGCAAAAGGCACGAAACGCGGGAAAACTGGTTTTTCCCCAGCGCAGGGTTACCGATCTGACGCAGCTGGCGTCTTATTCAGACCAAGCGGATCAGACCAAGCGGATGGGAAGAATGATTGTTATTGTCGCCCTGAAGGATGATAATTAGAGGGAAAGAATCACCCACACTCGAGGCCGGCCATGGCCGCGACAAAAAGGAAGACAGAAAATGAATGTACGCATACTTGTAACCTTGCTGATACTCACTGGCTCGGCCGCCACGCTTCTGGCCGAAGACATGGTGTCCGGTCCTCCGGTCGGAACCGTCCTGACCTCTGTCAACTGCTACGCCAACTCAGGTCCCTATGCAGGCCGGGAGAGTTTTGACGCCGCCGCAGAGGTGGGGCAAAATCCGGGCGCCTTCCTGTTCATCCACGTGCTGGACCGTAATACGGCACCGGTGATCCGGGGAGTGGACAACTTGTTCAAGGAACTGGGATTGTTCGGCTTCAAGGGATTTGTTGTGACGATCGATGGGGATCGCACATCAGGTGAGGAGATGATCAAGCGCGTCAACAGGTCCCTCAAGCTGACCCACCCGCTGGTGCTGAGCCTGGATGGACTGGATGGTCCCGGTAATCTGGCCCTGAACCGCCGCTGCACCCTATCGCTGGTGGTCGTCAACAAGGGCAAGGTCACGCGGTCCATCGGGTTCACCGACACCGGCATGCACGACCTGGACCGCATACGAAAGGCGTTCGAGGATACCTTTGGAGGAATTCCATCCGAGCCGGCCCAGCTCCTCGCACTGGCCAAGGCGGGCCTGCCAACGGACGAAACGGCCCTGCGGGAATTGGCCGCCCGGCAGGCAGTCGCCCTTTACCGCGCCAACAAGAAGGCCTCCGAGGAACACGCCACCAGCCGGCGCTACCCCACGCGGAAGAAAAACATGCGCGCTGAGGCGGCCCCCCAACGCGAGCGTATGGAACGCGCTGCCTCCCGTGAAAAGACGGCCCAAGGCGCCACCCGACGCCCTGTTGCGCAAAAGGAAAACCCCAACCCCAATCGTCGCGGCGGACCTCCCCAAGACTCTCAACTCAACAGCCTGCTCAGGTCCTACATCCGCAAGGCCAACACCAATGAGCGTGTGGATGACGTGTTCGCCAGCATCCAGAAACGGAGCAAGGACAGTGACGACCTGGAAAAGCAATCCATCGCCATGTTCCAGCTCATGCTCAGCGACCCGGACAAATACGGGTCCGCTCACGCCAAGAAACTGGCCCAGGAATTTCTCGCCGAGAGAGGTGAAAAATGAGTTTCGCGCTTCCACAAATAGGTCAGGCCTGGCTGAACCCCGCAGTTGCGGGCCTGATATTGTTGTGTGGTGGGCGCGTGCCGGCCCAGGAGCTGGCAACCGGCCCGCCGAATGGCACGGTGCTGACGCCAGTGCGCTGCTATGCCAACAGCGGGCCCTATAGCGGACGCGAGTTTGATGCCGCAGAGGAGATTGGCGCCGGTCATGGAGCGTTGCTGTTCATTCACCAGCTAACCCGCAACGGTATACACACCATCAGGGCCTTGGACGATTTCGCCGCCCAGTATGGCATTCTGGATTTTAAATCTTTTACGCTCTTTTTGACAAGCGATCGAACCTCGGCTGAGAACGGTGTCAAAGCCGGCAACCTTTCGCTGCGCATGCGCAACCCCATCGTGGTCTGCCTCGATGGCGCCGAGGGGCCCGGCAATCTGGCGCTGAATCGAAAATGCGTGCAATCCTTGCTGATGATTCGGGGAGGAAAGGTCGTGAAGTCGATTGCCCTGACCGATATCGCGGCTGAGGACCGGGAACAAGTCCGCCTGTGGATTGAAGAAGTCACCGGTCCATTGCCGGTGGAGCCGCGCGACTATTTGCAACTCGTTAAGTCGAAGCTTCCCGACGATCCTGCCGCCTTGCGGCGTTTCGTCCAAGCGCAGTCCGTGGAACTGCATCGCGTTCACCGTGAATTGGAAGAGGCCACTCAAAATATTCCCAAGTATCGTAACAAGAAACCCACGCCCATGATGCGGCGACCGAACACACCTGCCGCCGGCGCAAGGCCCAACGACAAGAAGCCGCCCATTCAAGGGAAACCCGAAGAATGAAATCGACTGCCGCGCGGATCGCGTTGATTTACCTTTCGCTGGGTTCCATTGCCGGCGCCGAGCCGATCGTCTCGGGACCCAAACCGGGGACCCCGCTGACGCCGGTGATGGTCTACGACGCCGTGGGAACCTTCGCCGGCCAAGAGTTTGATGCGGCTGCGGAGATCGGTCCCAACCCCGGCGCGCTGCTGTTCGTGAATAGTGCCACGCGCAACACCTATCCCGTCATCCGCGGCATCGACCAACTCGCCGGCCGCAACGCGTTGATGGGTTTCAAGTCGTTCACGATCTACCTCGCGGCGGATCGCACGGCGGCCGAGAACCGCGTCCGCTTGCGCAACGGCCTGCCGACGGGCGGACACAAGTTTTCGGTCACCGGCAAGTTCGGCGCCTTAAAGCTTGAGAATCCGATCAAGCTCAGCCTCGACGGTCTGGATGGTCCGGGGAACTACGCGCTCAAT
>JADFHU010000153.1 GCA_022567055.1 Planctomycetota bacterium | reverse complement strand
CAGATAGATAACTTCCGTATGGAGCGTCGTCTTGCCTTCATTGAGATGTTTGATAAACTCCTTGAGGCCCTCCTCGAACTGGAAGACCTCCTTTTTCTTGGACCGGTCGTCACGAAAGGTCACATGGATCCCGGCATTCAGGTAGGCCAGTTCACGAATCCGTTTTAAGAGCGTATCATACTGGAATTCGATGTCCCCAAAGATCTCTTCATCGGGCTTAAACGTGATCTTGGTCCCACACTTGCTCGTCGGTCCAATCTCCTCCACCGGTCCCTGCTTGTCCCCGCGGATGCATTTGAAGTGAAAGTGTTTGCCATCGCGAAAGACATCCGCCTCCAACCACTCGCTGAGCGCATTGACACAACTGACACCCACGCCATGGAGCCCGCCCGAGACCTTGTAACTATCCGAGTCGAATTTTCCCCCCGAATGCAAGGTGCATAGGACCACCTCCAGAGCACTCACGCCCGCCTCCTTGTGCATTTCCACCGGCACGCCACGACCGTTGTCTTCTACCGTGCAACTGCCGTCGGCCTGAACGCGGACGGTAATCGAATCACAATATCCCGCCATGGCCTCATCAATAGAGTTGTCCAGGACCTCGTACACCAGGTGGTGCAGGCCATTGTAACTCCGATCCCCAATAAACATCTCCGGTCGCTTGCGGACGGCTTCCAGACCCCCCAGAATCTTGATGTTGCTGGCGTCATACTTGTGGGTCTCCATAACACTCCTCTTATCGCAACGTCAACTTAATCGTCCGAAGGCCGGCTTGCGGACAACGTCTCTTCAATGCCTTCAACAGGTCCTGTATGCACAGTTGCAGATCATACATGTCCGCCGAGGAATCCACACGCACCAGCAACTGCGATCCGGTCAAGGCCTTGACCGTACAGTGCGGCCTCAATCTTCGGGGCACAGTCTCGCTCCACGCCTCGACGAGTGGGTCCAGGCGGTTTTTGTGGGGCTCCACGATGTCTTTCATCAGAGACGCAACTAAGTCTCCAACCACCGCCTCACGTTTCTTGGGGTTGTATTTTAGCTCTGGCAGCGACGCCACGGCATCGTCTCTCCATAAGGGATCGGCAAGAAACCACAGCGCTCGGCGACCTCGGTCTCTAGGCGAGATTGATCGGCATCAACACATAAATGAAGTCCGATCCACTCTTGATCAAGCCGGGCCGGTCCGGCTGACTGAGATCCATCTCAAACGCATCGGTCTTCATGACCCTGAATGCGTCCGTCAGGAACTGTGGACTGAATCCAACGCTGATAGGATCGCCGCCGTAGTCGATAGACATGGTTATTTCAGCAGCCCCGGCCTCCGGAGCCCGCCCGGAAAACGTCAATGTATTGTCGGAAAAACTAAGCTTGATCCCCTTCGTTTCTTCACTGGCCAGCAGGGAGGCCCGGCGAACGGCGCTGGCAACCCCCTCGGTCGGTAGCATGATCCTCTTGTCGTAGTCTTTCGGTATGATGTCGTCATACTTGGGGAAATTGCCCTCAACAAGGTTGGAGGTAATCATCACCTCGCCGCAGCGAAATAAAATCTGAGTCCCTACCAACTTGATCATAACCGAGTTCTTTTCGCTCGTGGACAACCTATCGAGTAAGGACATCGTCTTGGCCGGCACGATGAGCGTCCGAGAGGCGATCTTCGCACTCGGCGCAGAGACCAGCCTGACAGACGTCTTGGCCAACCGGCGGCCATCCGTGGCGACCAATGAAAGCCTCTTCCCGGTCATTTCCCACAAGACACCGTTGATGGCATAGCGACTGCTCTCCCTGGCCGTCGCAAACAGGCACTGCCGAATTCCGGTCTTGAGTTCTTCCAGATGCACTTCGAAGTCAGCATCGCCTGCAAAAGCGGACACCGGGGGAAACTGCTCCACCTCCTGACCATAGACAGTAAAGTGGCTGTCGGCGCCTCTTATTTCGCAGGTGGTCTCTTGACTCTCGAGAGTCAGGACTTCATCGGCACTTTCCCGTACGATGGCGGCAAGCCGCTCTGCGTCCAATACGATCTGGCCCTGCTCCAGGACTTTTACCTCTGACAGGGTACACCCGATGCCGACTTCCAGGTCGGTGGCGTAGAGGTGCACACAGGCCTCCTGAGCCTCGATTCGGACGCATTTCAAGATTGGCTTCGGGGTGCGACTGGGGACTACCGAGGTGATGATTCCCAGCGAATCCATCAGAGCCGATCTGTTAAATTGAACCTTCATACCAAACTTTCTTTTTCCTTCGACCTTGCGGCTCGCCCTTCTTTGTTGGCCACAGTTTCGCCGAGTAGTCTAACCTAGAAATCTGCCTGTTGCCAGTCGAAACTCGTAGACTCTATAGAAGAATCCAAGCGGGCCTGCCGCCACCGCGTCAATTCCAATGGACATTACCGGGACCTGGCGCCTCACTGGCGAAGCCTTGGGAAGGCCACGCGGACTGCCCGGGAAAAAATGCTACGAGTCGCAGGACGATAAGGCCCGGGAGAGCGTGTTTCTGTTTTTAAGTTAATAGTATCGTAGTATAAAGATGTAGTAGTAATTGTCATATACCTTGTGGGTTTGTTGCGCCTTCCCGCAACCTTGGCGAGAAGCTCTTATTTCATATGATTTAAGGTTCATGTATGTCCCCAATCCGCTTGTGGAAAACCTGTTAATTCCGGGGGCTTCTTATTGTTACTTTGTCGCACACACTCGTCTCTTCACTGATAGTGGCTCACCCATTATCGGAACTAACACAAGATATAACACCCAATGGCTCTGTTGGTATGGAGTAGATAGGAACAGTAGGACCCTTGTAGAGTTTGGTCTTCACTATTCTGGGGCCATCGGTGTAGGGTTCAGTGTGGGTGGCCGCTCGACTTTCCTGCATAGATCGCGACCAATCGGTATCGACTTAATGTTTCCTATGCACTGCGCTTGTACCGTGTGACAAGCGGCCTCAAGAGCCGCCCCGGCGGGGATTAAACGGCTGTTTTAGACCGAGTGCGTTGATTTCTTATAGGCCCGTCCCATAAAAGGTAAAGTTTCATTTGTCACTCTGCCGACAAGGCATATAATACCCGAACAGTTCCAAACTGAAGAGAAAGGGATTTTAGGACGGCCCTGTCGAGTTTCCCCAACGGACATACGGGCTGCGCAAAAAAATGGAACGAGCTGGAGAAGAATGGAATGAAGACGATAGCCGTGGTTAACCAGAAGGGTGGTTGTGGCAAAACAACGGTGTCTATCAACCTCGCAAGTGCATTTGCCGATGCCGGCCATAAGGTCTTGCTGGTGGACATGGATCCCCAGTCGCATTGCGCCGTGGGCCTCGCTGTTCCTGAAGAACAGATCGAACAGAGCATCTACGATGTATTGATCAGCAAGAGTCGCAATGAACCGATACGCCTGTCGGAGATTCTATGGCAGATCAGTGATCGCTTAGAACTTGCGCCAGCCAGTCTGGATCTGTCCGCATTCGAACAACAGATGGCGGGTGTCCCCGATCGGGAAAGTTGCCTTCTCAATGTCTTGGACGATGCACAAGCCCACTATGACTTCACCGTGATTGACTGTCCTCCCGCCGTTGGCCTTTTGACCTTTAACGCTCTCAGGAGTGCGACAGATGTGCTTGTTCCTGTTGAAACTGGGTATTTTGCGCTGCATGGGTTAAGCAAGCAGTTGGAGACACTAAGCATTCTATGCAAGCGGTGTCGCCAACAAGTAGAGGTCAGAGTGCTGGCCAGTATGTATGACATTCGCACCAAAATGGCGCGTGAGATCCTGGCAGAACTGCGAACTCACTTTTCCGATAGAATGCTGAAGACTGTGGTGAACTTCAACACCAAGATAAAGGAGGCAGCGAGTTTTGGTCAGCCCATAAACGAGTATGATCCGGCCAGTAAGGGCCAGCAGGATTTTCAACTGTTGGCCGAGGAGTTGGCGGGGGCCTCCTTAAAACAAGAGAGCAAACATATCGTGGATTCCCTCGCAGACCAGCTTGATGCGATAAGCACGACTGCCACCGAGCTACTCCAGTCGGGCCAGAAGGATGTGGAGCCGCAGATTGAAATCGTGTCGGTCCCCGCTGCCACGGAAAAGGTGGAGGTCACAGAGGTATTTACGCGATCGTCCTTGTCCCCCCTCGCTGCGTCGCTTAAACGACCCCCTGAGACTGAGAAAAAGCAGACCCCTAGCCTGGACTCCCAGAATACAGACGCCAAGAGTGGTCCCTTAGAAATTGATGCAAAGCTCTCACAATTCTATGGCGCCAACCAAATCAAGGATTCAATCGTGTTTGTCTCTCTGTACCCGCGGGCTCATGACGTGAAAATCGCGGGAGACTTCAACAACTGGCAACCTGAGAAGACGCCGATGGAACGCGTGGGGAACGGCGGGGAGTGGAGGACAAAGGTCAGTCTGGCCAATGGTCGCTACCGCTATCGCCTCGTCGTCGACGGCCAATGGCAACAGGATCCCTACAATGACAACATGGAATTGAATCCCTTCGGGGACTACAATTCGATTCTTGAAGTTGTTTAGAAACTTAAGGTTCGTTCGACCTGTCGCAAATGAAATCGCCGTCACGTTCTGCGGTCTATTGAGAACGAGTCTGTCCGTCCAAGTGGCTGGATGGGCGTACATTCCCCCCCTCTGCCTTGCGCATGTCACGGTAAAGCTCGCCTGTCGAGTGGAAACATTTTCCCGGAGCGGAAATATTTTCCCGAAAAAGTACAAACCCAGCATCGGTACTGCGCTCGGGTATTATTGGACAGTTCGCCTTGGCCGACTCCGGTGTCCTAGCCCCCCTACCACATGTTGGACAATCGCTCTGACAGAACACTTGATGTTGTATATAAGGTTATAGGGCCGACTCTCCGCCTGTTCAGCTCAGCTAAAGATAATACGTGCACTCTGACGATATCGCCATGGTTGAAAACATGGGTGGGCCGCGTAAACTGAAGCAGTGCATGGATCTGACAAGGACGAGAACGACATGAGCAAGAGAGAGTTAATCGACTGTATTCGCGAGATCAACAGAACTGCCAAACCAGAGTTTCTGGCCGTATTCTCTGTGGATGAGTTGGGTGACTACCTCGAACATCTCATGGAATTGGATCTAACAGATGTGGCAGTATGCGGCTAGCTCCGCTTGGCAATCCCATTCATCAAAAAGATCGAGTTCGCTTCGCTCCACCTCCGACGGACCAATTCACCCCGCCTAGTTCTGCAGAATGCTCGGGTCAGCCACGACACCCCTGGTAACGTCCATCAAATCCCTCTCTCTTCCTGCCTGCTCCGAGGCACCGTCGGGCGATGGTTCCTGAGGTGCTCGATTTGGCTGCCGGCGTTCCTGGGAGGAGCCACCGGTAATGAACGCAATCACAGATGGACTCTGGTCTGCGGAGACCGGCGGCGATAGCTGCACCGCATTGTTGAGCTTAAAGGCCGCCAGGACGGGGACCTGACGGCTAGGCACGAAAAAGAGAAAATCAATATTGACATTGCCCTCACCAGATTGCCCAGCGACGTTGATTACTTCGTTCAGGCGTTTCTTTTCAACCGTTTTCGGGCCAACCATGTAGCCATAGGGATAGACGGTGAACCCCGCTCCCCCGAGTGTGTGGCTGTCCGGTCCCTTGTCCTTGCAGATAATTCGTAGTTGCGAGGTCGTGAATTTTCCTGCATCCTTGACCGCCTTCTTGATTCCGATGCGAACCAGCAGCGGCGTTCGGCCCGCCGGGCTGTTGATGGATTGTCCCTCTTTGTCTACCAGGCCATCGGGCGCTGGCCAGGTTGCGGCCTTTCGAGGGACTACAATCGCCGGAGAGTTGGTCATCAAGGTCACATCTTTGTCCAGGGCGTGTCTGTTGAGGTAGGTCTGATTCAAAAAGTCGGCGTGCAGCAACGCGAAGCTTTTGGGTTCTCGAATCGCCTTAAAGCTACCCTGGCTGATCTTGTTAAACCAACCGACGATGAAACCATCCGCGTTCAGCAAAACGTGGGCGGGCTTCGACGCATCCGGGTTGCGGTCTTTGAACCTTGCATAGGGGTAGTTGTTGGGAATGGGGGCCATGCTGGCGGCGGTTAACACCACGCCCGAGATCAGCCACCCGAGAATGAGACCACAGAGGGGTCGACCGATCTTCTCCACGAGGTCGCCGAGGCTGATGGGCTCCTTGAGCAGGGCAATGATGGCCGTCTGGAAGAGGGCAAAACAGAGGAGAAAGATCAGGGAGAAGCAGATCAACTGCGCCCATGGTGCCACTGACGTCATGTAGCCGGCTAAGAGGCCGGCGAGCAGTTCGAAGTAGCCCAGGGCGATGACAGAGGAGAACAAGACGACCAGGATGGTTGCCGTGGCTCGTGTGATGTTTCCCTTTAGGAACTGATAGGCGGCCACGCCCAGCATGGATGTCAACACCAGAATCGTCCCGATCATCTGCTCTATCTCCAATAAACGATCTTACTTCGTCTGTTTCGCCTTGGCCTGCTTGGCAGGCGTCAACACCCGCGCCATTTCATTGATAGCGGTCTCGCCCGCCAGAACCTTACGTAAGGCCTGTTCCTGCAAAAAGACCATCTTAGCCCGCCTGAATTGGACACCCATGTCTTGGAGTGTCTGGCACGTTAGAATCACACGACTCAGTTCGCTATTGAGCGTGATGGTCTCATACACACCGGTCCGACCGATGAATCCAGTGCCATAGCAATCCGCACACGTGCTCTCCTTACCCCGTTTATCGAAAACTACCTTGCCGGGTCTGTAGAGGACCTTTGCCTTGTCGGCCGGCAAATTGAACTTTTTCAGGATGTCTTGGTTCGGCGCATACCCCTGCTTACACTCGGGGCACAGTTTTCTCAGCAGCCGCTGATTACTCAGGCCCACCAGGTGTTCGACGGCGGTCTTGCGGTCCCCGACGAGTTTGAGCCAACGTCCAAGTGCTTGCAGCGCGCTGTCTGCTTCGATGATCACGTAGACCAATTTGCCCGTGCCGGCAGCCTCACAAATCGACTTTGCGGTTTCGGCGTCCACACATTCGGCCACACCGACGATGTCAGGCCCCATGCGAAAAAGCTGTTCCAGCTTCTCAGCGTAGGTCACAGTGGCCGTATCGCTGAGTGAGTAGTGCTCTTGGGTGACGCTGGGCAACTGACCGGTGATCTCCTTTTCCAGCGTATGAATGCTGTTGATGTAGGCATCGTGATTTCTCAGCAGTGAGTAAAGGGAGCTGGTCAGGCCGCTGGCCTTGGGACCGGAAATGATGTACACGCCTCCCCGGCACTCCCGCAGCCCGTCCCACATCTCCGTCTGTTTGGGCGTCAGCCCTAGTTCGCCGAGCCGCACGATCTGGTCCTTGGTGGCCTTCTCAATGCGGATCTGTTCTCCCGCCGTGGAGCCCGCGGTCCTGATCTGCCACTCGATCGTCTCCTTTCCTTGCCTCGTCTTAAAAAGGCCTTTCTGTGGCTTTCTGCGTTCCTTTTCGTTGAGGCCTCCGACTTGTTTGAGGAAGCGTACGAAGTACTCCATTTGCTCCTTGGGTTGATCCGCCTGCGGAACGGACGCGCCGTCTACCTGATAGGTGGCCTTGAAGGTCTCGGGCCCCGGGACAAATGTGATGCTTTCCGCCCGCTGCTTCAGCGCCTCCATGAGGATGTCATAGGCTGCCCGGTAGCCGAAGAAGTCGGGCGTCCGGGGCTCGGGTCGGGGAACTTCGTTCTTGTTGGCGGTGATGAAGGTGAAATTCTCCTGTCCCTCGTCCTCCTGGTCGCTCTGGGTCAGGACGGCCTTGATGTGCTGCACCGTCAGCACCTTGTCAAAGTCCAGAACACGAGCGTTGCGGTATTTCACGTAGGCCACGCCTGTACCCAGCATGCCAACGAGATAGAGCACCAAGCCGACCGTATAGATAGGGACCAAGAACCAGAGCAACACCGTCACCACCAGCGTGCCCAGCATGATAGCGGTCCACATGACCTCGTTGGCATCAATGGATCTGGCATCTTTGTAGGTCCAATTGATCAGGGCCCACGAGGGAAAAAAAAGCAGAAACGCGCAGAGCTTAACAATGGAAAGGTATCCACCATATTCAACAAGCATCAAAATGGGATCAATCATATAGGGCTCCCTTGATCAGGGTTTACATCCATCCCTCGGTCTACATCAACCCCTCAGTCGTGGTCTTGATTCCCTTCATGGCCATCTTCAGTTCTTCTGCGTTCGGGGCGAATCTGAATGCCTCTTTGGGGTCAATCACGCCCTCCATAACGAGTTTGCATAGGTTTTCGGTAAAGTCCTGCATGCCGTCCTGTAGTGAAGCCCGAATGACGCCGGTCAGATCTGCTTCCCGGCCCTCCGCGATAAATTTCTTCACGGTAGGGCTCGCCAACATGATCTCCATGACGGGGACTCTGGGAACATCCTTCAGCAGGCAGGGGATCAGACATTGACTGATGATCCCCTTCATGGCGATGGCCAGCGTCTGTCGGGTCAATTCTCGTTCTTCCTGGGGGAAGAGATCCAACAGCCGATGGATGGCCTGTGCCGCATTGGCCGAATGGAGGGTCCCAAACACCATGTGGCCTGTTTCCGCGGCCCTCATGCCCGCGGTGACCGTCTTGGCGTCACGCATTTCCCCCACCAGCACCACGTCCGGGTCCTGCCGCATGAGATAGGTCAGGGCATCGTCGAAATTGGGCACATCGATGCCGATTTCCCGTTGCGACACGATGGCCTTGCCGTCCTTGAAGAGATACTCAATCGGGTCCTCAACGGTGATAATGTGACAGGCGCGGCTCTTGGCAATGTGATCCAGCATGGCGGCGATGGTCGTGGTCTTGCCTGAGCCCGTCGGACCCACGACCAGAACCAAGCCCTCTTGCTGGTCTGCAATCTTGGCAAGAACGGCCGGCAAGTGCAGGGATTCAAAAGAGGGGACCGTGCTCTCGACCCGTCTGCCCGCCAGGCTAATACACCCCCGCTGCAGGAAGACATTGACGCGGAAACGGTTGTCATCGCCATACTCGTAGGCAAAGTCAAGCGTGCCATGTTCCTTGAACTGGCGCTTCTGGTCATCGCTGAGGATCTCCATAATCATCTCCTCAAGCGGTTCTTTCTCAAAGGGTTCGCCGGTGGTGGCTTTAAGGGACCCCTGCAATCTCAGGCGGGTGGTTTGCCCCACCTTGAGATGGATGTCGCTCGCCCGTGTCTTGACGGCGGCCTTGAAGTACTTATTTATGCGGGGCTCTGGAGCATCTTGGGCCTGTGCATCGGCAGGTTGTCCTGTGCTCATATTGCTTGTCTTCTCCGATAATTGTAGGACGAAATTACCCTCTACCAGCCAATGGGTCAGACCCTCAACTGAGCATTAGACAATGGATTGCTGGGAGCCAGGTACTGCCGAGACAACCCTAAGGAACCGCGCACAATTAAATAATCCATTTTTCATCTCATCTTCACGTCACCTTCAGCCGCTTCTCAATCGCGAAATCCTCCGTAGTAGGCCAACTACAACTTTGGTTTCGCTCAATCGGGCGCGACTGAATCTGACGCAAATCTGAGCGATAAATGACTCATTTAATTGTGCGCGGTCCCTAAACCACTATATTATATGATTTTGCCGCGCATTGTCAACCTGGCCTGAAGACAAAGCCTAGTAATGGACGGTGAGCCAGACCGTCTCTGCCTCCGGATGGGTCCAGGTAACACGGTGTTTTTCACCGGGTGCGATGGT
>JADFHU010000794.1 GCA_022567055.1 Planctomycetota bacterium | reverse complement strand
TTGGCTGAGTGGGCCTAGGGGGCGCTGTCTTCCTGTGGGCCGAACGCTCAATCGAAGCACGTCGTCAGGTTCAAACCGGGAACCTGGTCTTCGTGGACACCCCCGCCTGGGTCGACCAGACACTTCTCTCGAAGGTCACCGCCGCTGTGGGAGATCGATTCACTCTGGAGCCCGGCGTTGCGGAAGCAATCAGTGCCGGCCTGAATCGGGTGGCCTGGTTACGCGATGTCCATGTCGAAGTGACTGCTGAGGCCGTTCGCGTCCAGGCCCAGTGGCGAAAGCCCCTGGCCATTGTCAAGAGCGGCTTAGTCCATTTTTGTGTAGACAGAGACTTGGTTGTCCTCGACAAGCTCGACCTGGCGCTGCCGATGGTCACGATTCGTGGTGTTCGTTATCAGCGTAAACCCGTGGTCGGCAGCCGACTCGACCAAGAGGACTTAGCCGCGGCGGTGGATCTGATCACCATTCTCGACAGCATGGATGCCCAGGAAGCGCCGGCTCCCCCGTTGTTGGCTCAGATTGAGACCGTGGACATCAGCAATTTTCAGGGCCGCGCAGTCAAACAGGCGTCTCACATCGTCCTCATTGCCAAAGGGAACACACAGATCTTGTGGGGGGCGGAGATCAACGCTTGGGGCGAGCATCTGGAGAACAGTGACACAGACAAGCTAGCCACGCTCTACACCGTTTACCGGCGGGACTTCAACAACTCTTTTGGTGATGGCTTGCTCATCAATTTGAAGGATTCCCGCTATGAGGTGCCCTTGCCCGCCGATCGGTATTAAGGGACCGCACAACAATAACTTATTGTCATGCACGTCCTCAGGACTGTTGGGTGGGAATGGAGAGATGACATGTGAACTACCTGTAAGAAATGTATTTGCGTTGGAGAACGCAATATGTGAAAATAGGGCGGTTCCACCAGCCGTGGAATGCAAGCTAGCTATTCCATGGTTAAAACTTCAATGTCTCTAAAATGAGTCTGGAATGCTATCCGCTTTCACGAAAATCGCACTTGGAATGAGAACCCTGCGGCAATTCCAAATCATAGGGCGCCACGAATGGATGCCGGTTCTATTTGTTGCGTCATGTATGGTAACTGGTACCGCAGCGCAACAGCACTCTCCGCTACCCCCGTTGCTGGGCGGTCTCGATAGTGTCAAACCGTTTGTGGAGGAGCACTGTGTGGACTGCCACAATGAGCGAGATAAAACAGGGGGATTGAGTCTCGAAAAGATCCGTTCAGAAGAGGTGAGCAAGCGTGCCGAACTGTGGGAAAAGGTCATCCACAAGCTCCGTCACCGACAGATGCCTCCCGACGAAATGCCTCAGCCGGATGAATCGGCTCGCAATCTCTTCGTTTCAACTCTGGAGTCCTCCATTGACCGCGCCGCCGCAACGAGTCCCAATCCGGGTCGAACGGAGTCTCTCCGTAGACTCACCCGCAATGAATATCATAATGCCATAAGAGACCTCATTGCCCTGGATGTAGAGGTCTCATCTTTATTGCCGAAAGACGAAATCAGCCATGGATTCGACAATATCACCGTGAGCGGCTTGTCGCCAATGTTGCTGGAGAGATATCTTGCCGCGGCCAAAAACATCAGCCGTCTTGCGATTGGCAGACCCATACGGGATCCTGAAAGCAAGATCTTCATCATTCCGCTGGATTTGACTCAGGAAGACCACATTGATGGCCTGCCCCTGGGCACGCGCGGAGGAGCCGTTGTCCATCATCATTTTCCATTGGATGGTGAATACGAATTCCAGCTGCGGCTAACACGCAATCGCGATGGAAAAGTGGAAGGACTCGGTGAATCTCATCAGGTCGAGTTGATTCTGGATGGCATGCCGGTGCGGAGTTTTGTGGTTGAGCGTCCGCCGAGAAATCGCAGCCACGACCATGTGGATCGTCATCTGATCGCGACCCTTCCCGTGAAAGCTGGTTCACACCGAGTGGGTGCCACGTTTATCAAGAAGACGGCAACACTCCTCGAAAGCGACCGCCAACCGTATCTGGCGCACTTCAACAACGCCCGGCATGCTCGAACGCAACCGGCACTCTATTCAATCAACATCTTTGGACCGCTCAACGTTTCGGGCTCGGGCAAGACGTCCACCCGGGACAGGATATTTTCTGTCTATCCTTCCGACGCATCCGAAGAAGATCGTTGCGCCGAAACAATCATCTCGACACTGATGCGCCGCGCCTATAGACGACCCATTGCCGCGGAAGAGCTTCTCTCCCCCCTAAGGTTTTACAAAAAAGAGAAAGATAGAGAAGGATTCGAAGCAGGCATCGAAATGGCGCTGAGAGCGATATTGGTAAGCCCTCACTTTCTATTCAAAATAGAGCAAAAGCCATCCGGGGCAAGCGCGAACGAAACCTATTCCCTGTCGAGCGTCGAATTGGCTTCACGCCTGTCCTTCTTCCTTTGGAGCAGCATACCCGACGATGAACTGCTAGACAAAGCCGTACGAGGTGACC
>JADFHU010000152.1 GCA_022567055.1 Planctomycetota bacterium | reverse complement strand
ATTCACCCCCTGGCGGCCAAGCAGCCCCTCTTCCGCCCGCGTGCCCGACGCGTGATCTTTCTGCACCAGAGCGGGGGCGCATCCCATGTCGATTCCTTTGATCCGAAGGAAAAGCTCTCGCGGGACCATGGGAAGACCGCGGGATCGGGCAACCGACCCCTCTTCGGGAGTCCCTGGAAGGCCCGGCCCCGCGGCAAGAGCGGCATTCTCGTGACCGACCTCTTTCCCCATATTGGCTCCGTCATAGACGATATCTGTCTGATCCGATCCCTCCATGGCGATCAGGGCGATCACTTTCAGGCCACCTTGCTCATGCACACCGGCTCCAATGGCCCGGCCCGACCCAGCATCGGCGCCTGGCTCAGCCACGGCCTGGGCACCGACAACGTCAACCTCCCCTCCCATGTGGTCTTCGCCAAGAACAAACCCTACGCGGGCTCTCAGGTGTGGGACACCAACTTTCTGCCGGACTACCATCAGGGGGTCCGCGTCGTCCCCGGTGACGACCCCATTGCCAACCTCAGGCCGAATCCCGCCACCGCCCCGCTCCAGCCCCTGGAGCTCGACATGCTGAACCGGGTCAACGAAGACCACTACCAGAGGAGACGCTATTTCAGCGAGCTGGCGGCCCGCATCCTCTCCTTCCAGACCGCCTACAAGATGCAGAACATCGCCCCCGACCTCTTCGACCTGAAGAGCGAATCGGATGCCACGCTCGACCTGTACGGCCTCCAGCGTGGGGACAACACCTCCTATGCCTGGCAATGTCTGATGGCGCGTCGCATGGCCGAGCAGGGTGTGCGCTTCATCGAGATCATCGACACGGGTTCCAACCGCAACTGGGACGCCCATGGCAACATCGACAGCCACAAACCCCTGGCGGAGGCGATCGATCAACCGATCGCGGGCCTCATCAGGGACCTGAAACTGCGGGGCATGTTCGAAGACACCTTGATCGTCTGGTGCACCGAATTCGGGCGTACCCCCACGAGTGACGGCTCGAGTTCCCGCGGCAGAGGTCACCATCGCCACGCCTTCACCTGCTGGCTGGCTGGGGGCAGCGTCAGGGGCGGCACCACGTACGGGGAGTCCGATGACATCGGCAACAAGGTGGCGGTCAACCCGGTCGATGTCCACGACTTCCATGCCACCATCCTGCACATCATGGGTCTGGATCACACCAGGCTGACCTACGCCCACGATGGCCGCGATTTCCGCCTCACCGACATCTACGGCAACGTCATTCACGACATCCTGGCCTGAAACAGGGTGCAATTAATTGGGCAGTTTCAATTATTTGTCCGTGTGTCTGTACGTAGCGGCCGCTCCGGCTGGCTCCTGGAAGAACTTGACAGCGCCTGAAACCAGAGGGCTTTGGGTACGCCCGGCTGCGCGAATTCCTGCGCATCCCATGTGGGGACCTGTACATGGCTTGCGGGTCGGGTTGGCGCCAATGCCGGGACCACGAGGACTGCCTTAGGGAGCAAAGAAATGAAGGCATTTTACGGACTGTTAATGACATTCCTGTGCTGCTGTGCGGCGCGGGCCAATGATCCTATGATCGAGTTGTCCGCGCATCTCGGCAACACGCGGGCCCTGGTCGTAGTCGTCTGTGCAGGAGATGAGAGAGACTTGGCCACGATCACCGAACTCGTCGAAAAAAAGCCATGGACGGTTTTCTGTCGAGGCACTGCTTCACAGGGGCTAGGCAAGATTCGTGATTGGGCGCTGGAGAATGGGCTCTTGGGGGAACGGATCTGGGTCGTGGATGACGAGGATGCATCACTCTGGCTGGCAGGAGACATGGCGGATGCGGTGTGGCTGGCGCCCGGTGTCGACTATGCGCACTACGAGAGAGAAATCCAACGCGTGCTGCATCCCGGCGGTGTCTGTGTGACTCCCGGAAAGGTCGTTGTGAAGGCCCCTCAATCCGGCGTGGACGAGTGGCGTCATCCCTACCACGAGCCGGACAACAATGTCGTGTCACGGGACACGGAGGCACGCTTACCGGGTGAATTACGCTTCCAGACGCATCCCGTATTCGCAGCCATGCCCAATCAAACCCTCTTTGCCGGTGCACGGATTTTCTTCTTCTCCGGACACATCGCCTTCCACGAGCGCGAAGAAGCGCTGCTAAATCAACTGACGGTCCTCAACGCCTACAATGGCCTGCCCCTCTGGAGTCGCGCCCTCGACCCGAATTACGTCGTTCACAATACCTCAAAGCTGGCCACCCAGAGTGAGGTGGTTTTCGCGGAAGGCGGGACGCTCTGGATGCTGGATGCGGCGACCGGAGAGGAACGCGCTAGGTTCAGTGCTCCCCCAGTGGCCGCCGCTAACGGTGATACCGACTGGAAGTGGATTGCGCAGGACAAGGACATGCTCTGGGCGGCGTTCGGCCCGCCGGATGGATCCGTGGCACCCCTTCGCCGGAAGGGGCAGATGGGTCATTGGCCCTGGAATGTGGCCAACCTGCACTACAAGAGCATTGTCAACAAATTCGGTGCGGCAAGAACACTGGCCGCCTTTCAGTATCCGGAGATGAAGCTGCTGTGGAGCGTGCGCGAGCCGGAAGCCTTTGACACGCGGGCCTTGTGCATGGAGGGGGGACGCATCTTCGAACTAGCGTCGCAGAGGTTTATGGCGGCGCGCGACGCCGGTAGCGGGAAGCAGTTGTGGCGCCGCACACCCGAGACCTCGAAAAAACTGTTCGACGCCATCGGCAGCTCGCTCAAACGCCAGGGTTGGGGTCTTGGCTGGGCTACTTTCAGTTGCACACGAGCCAGCAAGGACGTCGTCTGCATTGCGGGGCCATCCTTCAAGAAAACGATCGGCGTCGGCTTTGCTAAGGGTGATCTCCTCTGGACCTTGGATATCCCGTCTCCGCATCCCTTCTTCTTCAATGACCTGCTCTACATCATGCCGCGGGTGGCCGCGCCGGCAGCCACCTGTCTGAAAATCGATCCGCTTACCGGTAAGACCATCGAGGCCTTAGATCTGGGCGTCATTGGCTCCTGTTCTCGTCTGACTGTGACTCCGAGCCAGTTCTACTACCGTCCCGGCGGCGGAGAGGGCAGAACCGTCTGTTTCGACCTGGGCGACGAAAAGCTTACCGACTACGAAGGCATTGTTCGTCCCGGATGTTTTGACGGGGTGGTGCCGGCCAATGGACGCCTGTACTGGATGCCCCTGGCCTGTGATTGCTGGCAGGTTCACGGTACCATCTCCATGGCTCCGCGCGTGGCACTGAACCCGCCGTCCGAGAGGGCGGAATCGGTCCCATGGACTGCGCCCACGTCGAGTGCGCCCGCGGCGCCGGATGACTGGCCTGTGTTTCGCGCCAACTCCGCGGGGACGGCTACGGTACCCGTAGCGCTTGGCAAAGAGATCAGGGAGTTGTGGCGGCGCCGCATAGCGAGCAACGGTCTCAGTGCGCCGGTATGCGCCGGGGGACGTGTCTTTGTAGGCGGGACCGACGGTTCCGTGCGGGCTCTTGATATTGAGAGTGGGAGAGACCTTTGGCAGATGTTTTCCCACGCCGCCGTACTGTACCCCCCTGCCTATTGGAACGGACGAGTCATCTTTGGTTCCTGTGACGGCGTCCTGTATTGTGTGGATGCGTCGGATGGGCGGGTATTGGGACGCATAGAACTGGCACCGGAGAAACGATTCGTCAACATCATGGACCGGTTCATGTCGGCATGGCCTCTGGGTGGCGGGGTGGTCCTGGACGATGAGGGCATCGCCTACACGGCAGCCGGCAGCACCGCGGCGGACGGCACTGTGGTCGCTGCCCTGGATGTGGCCACCGGCAGAGTCCGCTGGCGCCAGGTCTACACTCCGGACCGAGAGGAGCCAAAACTGAGTTTTGGTGTCCAGAGCAACCTCCTTTTAAAGGACAACACCCTGTACATCAACGGTGGCGCCCCGGTGGGAATCGTGGCTCTGGATACGTTCACCGGGAATTCTCGCGTCGTCTCCCGACTCGAAGCAGGCATGGAGATGTTTCTAGAACCCGATGGCAGACCCTTGTGCAGCGGCCCCGAGCTATACTCCCACGAACAGACCCGGACCACCATCTTCAAACGCCACCAGGGTCGTGCGTATTTTCGGATAGCCGACCGTCACATCGGCCTGGTAGACGGCCGTCTTTTCTGTGCCCGCGATCCGCGTGTGCTCGACCGCCTGGTGGACTTGATGAACAAGGATCCCAAGACCGGCGGGAAGATGGGAGGGGGCACCGTGCCCTGGGATGTGATGCAAGTCCCTGTGGACGATGCCATGCTTTGGGCAGGCAACACCGCGGACCTACGCGGCCTGGCAGTCGGTACGAATGGACTCGTCCTCCTCCACCAGGACAGCGTGGAAGGCCTCTCCCTGGACGGTCGGTCCTTGTGGACCGTTCCGTTGCCCGTGCCGCCGGTGCGCTGGGGTGTCGCGCTGACCGGGAAACATTGCGTCGTGACACTTTCTGACGGATCCGTGATCTGTCTCGCACATTCATCATAAGGCCCTGAGGGCGATGTTTGAGCCACAATCGCAGTTTCTTTTCCACGTCTTCCGAGCTTCTGAGCGAGAGGATGGTCCCTTGATAAAAATGGATCATCAGATAAGTTGGGCAATAGAGATCCACGAAGCAGCAAGGGTCTCGACCGAGGAAAGGACCAGGGGATTGATGAGGAGGTCCACTGCATGAGATAGCCATCGCTTACTTTGTCTTCTTCAGAGGCGGCCCCCAGCGCGCCTTCTATTCCTTCCTTGGCACCCAGGGGCCGTTTCCTTCTGATTACAGCCCCCTGCGACTTCCTCTCCCTCTTCACACCTCCGTGTCGTAGGGGGTTTTCGATTGATATCATCCGGCCGGCTCATTATCGTATCCTGTGAGACCAGATGTGATCTGAGAGACTAATGTTTTCCACGCCTATCTCTTTTGGGTGTTGACAGGAAAACCATAGAATTACTTGTTAGGACTAGAACATGGGTATCATATGCATGCCTACTTGATCGCCAACAACATCGATGTAAGAGTAGATTGTCCGCTTGAGGTGATTCCCGGACTCTACCTAAGGAGACCGGCTGGGGAGGAATTGGAATGTCTCAGGCCTCTGGTTAGTGAATGTTGCAAAGGCGGTATGGGGTGGATAGCGCCATACGAAACACAATGGGTAAAAGAAGAGCCTAATACTATATCCTATAGCTTGAAATCTCTAGAAGATCCGAACGAATGGAAGTACTGGCTTCTCGCAGACGAGTCGGGTGGTTCCAAGGCGCACGAATTCGCTGAAATTGTACAAATTGTTAACCCGGTAATTGAACTGGGTCCAAGAATATTCACCGCCAAACAACGTGGTGACAAAACGCTTTTTGGGCATTCTTCGATTAGCCACCCTATTGCCGAGCGACAGTGGGGATTTGGAGGTGGCGATCAAGGAATCGCCGATGTACTTCAAGAAAAAGAGCTAAATCAAATTCGTGCTTTGCACAATCAACTCGACGCCATCAGCAGTGAACACAAAGTTATCTTGAGTTCAATCAAAACATTTTGCGAAGTCTGCAAGCTATCCAAACACGCAAACCTAAGAATAGTAGGTATTTTTTCCGTTATCGAATCTTTGATCACTCATGCTCCAAGATTGACGGAAACCCTAGATTCTATTTCCCATCAGATCTCAGGCAAAATGATTCTGCTCGACAGGCGTTTCGAGGAAACTAAGAATCGACCTGAGGTATTCGGTGATGTTTCAGATCAAAAGCTCTGGAAAAAACTTTACGCTTACCGCAGCAAAGTGGCACACGGACAAGAACCAGCTTTCACTGGCACTCTCTCTGTCCTCGGCGATCATGGTACTGTTCACCAATTTCTTTTTGAAAAATGCCAAGCACTTTTGCGATATTCTATTAAGGAACCTCAGTTAGTTGCAGATCTGCGTGAGTGCTAAGCCTAACAAGTCATTGGAGAGGGGCGGCTCGTACCCCCTCGCCTCTCAATTAATCGTTTCCGTAGAGCCTTAGACAGCATGAGCATGAATAGCCTCTTTGAAAAGGGCTGAAGGAAGAGCTGGGCCTTATATCCCTCTTAGTTAAAGAAGCAGTCAGATCGCCTGAATGTCCTTGCCAGGCCGGACTTGCCGGGGGTAATATCAAGAACTACAGAAGATCATTTTATGCCAAAAGAAAGGAGCAAGAAGATGGAAAAGAAATCGGTAATTGCGCTTTCTGCGGTGATAATCGTCCTGGCCGCTTCTGTCAGTTTCTCGTTGATCTCTATCGATTATGAAGGAACATGGCCTGATACCTGGCCCACGGAACTGGAACAATTCCGTAAGCAATCCAAATCTTATCATCTTTCCTCGGGTACAGAGGAGGAGTGGCATGAGATTCTCTTCCATACGCGGGAGGAGTTTGAGCGAGCATGGCCGCATATTGTGAAATTGAAGACAAAAGGCGCCCCGCTCATCATAGAAAGCACCCAAACGGCCCATGGCGTTTTTCACCGCACCACACCGATTGGTAAGCCAGGTGTTCGGATTCGCTGTCCAAGCAGAAGCGAATGGCGGTGGGATGGTGGAAGCTGGCCTACTCCTTTACCGGATTCCATCACGTTACCATCAGGGGGCCTGCCTGAGTATGTAGTCTGCGAGGACGGCAAATGGACTGCGGCCATTTATCAGGACGGCAAATGGGTCAGCGATAGAAAAATGTTCAGGACACGGATTGACATTGTCTTGATCATAGACGGTGAAATTGTGGATCTGAATCGTATCCCTTTACCCGCAGACACTCCGGTTATTGATAGACGGTTTAATAATCCGACAGAACATCAGGGTGCAGTCGACGCAGAGAGTCTCGCTTTTCCGGACGACCTCATGGCCGCCGCCCTCGACCCAAGTTTCCAGTCAACGATCTCGCACGGCCCAAACGGGGACATAAAGGGGAAACGCGTCAAGTACAGCAAGGCGCTCAGCGGTTTTTTGGAGGTTGGCGATACGCGACTTGTCTATCCAGGTCTGACCTTCACAGGACGGTCCTCCGGGAGTGTCGTAATCTCCTCGAAGTCGTCGGGTTGGTCGATGGGTAGGACGGGAACCGGCGACAGGCGATTCACCCATAGCTATGAGAACGGTGTCGATACATGCACGTTCGGTGGCGTGACTTTTACTTTGTCGAACGGCTTCTTGCATCTAGGCAATCGCAAGGTTTGCCTAGTCGACGAAAACAAGGAAGCCATGTTCGTCGAAGCCAGCGGGAAAGTGACCATTGTCGATATTGATGACTGAGAGCCTCTGTCAGCCCACTCTCCACGGGGTCTCTGGTGAGGATGTCGTCCCCGAACGAAGCCCAGCCGCCTAACGCATAAGAGTTTGCACCGGATCGCCGGAGGGGTCATACTGCAACTCATGGATGAACTGAGCCGATGCCTTGGGCAGAAAGGAACGTAACAATGAGAAGGACAGTTTCCGTAGTTCTTGTCGTATTCCTCTGTTGTGGTCTCGTCGGGTGTGCTTGCCCGGGGGGCAGGGAGCTCCCTAGCGAGCTCAAAATCGGCGAGGAGTACATTGTGGTGTGCAAGGATATTGCGCTTTTACAGTATCCTCGCGAGACCACACTTCTTGGGGTATCTGGCCGTTGGCTGAAACTCCGTTTCGCCGAGCCCTTCTCGACTGATCCTATGCCCTTGACGCTCTGGATGAACTCCGAAAGCGTCACATGGATCGGCTCCAAGTCAGAGGCAAGGAAAGCGGACCTGTAGATCGCCCAACCATCGCGTCGAGCGGGCTGCTGCCGCTCACCCGAATAACGTTTATCAGAGCTTGATTAGCGACGTGCCGCAGGCGTGGATCCTATAGAAGCCTTGAGGTGTGAGTAATGTAGATTCTAGTAGTGATGTCGGAGCAGCCAGTGTTGACCGCCCAGCGAGAGACTGAGCACAGCAGACCATCGGTCAGGCTCGGATTGCCAGCTGAAGTCTAAGGTAGATGAGCAAGCGAACGACCGTGCACTTGCCAAACAATGTTGGACAGCGCCCGCCAGGATCGGCCAACAGGTTTTGGAAAGATCGAAATCGAGGTTCATTTTGACAAACGAGACGTAGACGCAGTAGAGCGAAAGAACCAACAGAATCGTACAGCCAACTCCTGGTGGTATCATGCCGTCTGTTGCCGGAATTCAAAATTCCTATCAATCTTTTTTGAAGGAGGATTATCATGTGTAAGAAATTGATTTATCTAATCTCTTTCGTTTCGGTACTGGGGCTGGTTCTGACAAGAACAGCTGATGCAGCCGACCCTGGTCTTGTCGGCTATTGGACCTTTGACGAGGGAACGATTTCCGGAACAGCAGTCGCTGACAGCAGCGGAAATGAAAACCACGGCATCTCCGTAGGCGGTCCTACGCCGGTGCTGGGCAAAGTGGGAACAGGCGCTTTAGCTTTAGGCCCTGGAATATGGATAGCCATTGACAGTGTTGCGGATGATCTTGCAGATGCTGATAATATAGCCGTGAATGCATGGGTTAGGACTGCGTCAGATGCGTCAACTGGCTCTAATGTATACTGGTTTAGTGCTCACACCTCCGCTAGAAGCAACATATTCATGTTCGGAATAGCGGCAAGTAACGCTCAGGGTAGAGCCAACATCTATGATGGAGGCGTAGGCGGAGCTAGCGTTACTTCCAAGGATCCTGTCAATGACAATCGATGGCACATGCTGACATATACCAAGAGCGGCTCTGTGGGCACGCTCTATGTGGATGGTGTGGAGCAAGGTACGCACACTCCTGAATTTCCTCCTTTCAGTCCAGAAAGCCTTTGGTCTATAGGACAAGAGTGGGATTCTGGCGGCCCAAGTCAATTCTTTCACGATGATGGCAAAGTCGACGAAGTGGCCATATGGAAACGTGCTTTGACTGGCGCTGAGATTGTCAAGATTTATAATGCCGGCAATGGAATGCCGCTTCTACGTCGACCTGCGGCCTCCGACCCGAACCCTGCTGATGCGTCCACGGACGTGCCGCGAGATGTGGTCCTTGGCTGGAATCCGGGAGAATTCGCTAACACGCACGATGTATATCTCGGTACCAGTTTTGGCGATGTCAACGATGCCAGGAGAACTAATCCGCTCGATGTGCTGGTCAGTCAAGACCAGCAGGCCGTTACCTATGCCCCGCCCGGGCTTCTCGAATTCGGCCAGACCTATTACTGGCGGATCGACGAAGTGAATGCGGCGCCCGATTCAACGGTCTTTAAGGGCACCGTCTGGAGCTTCACGGTCGAAGCTTTTTCGATTCCCATTACCCATATCACGGCCACGGCCTCCAGCTTCTTCGGCGCTTCCGGGCCTGAGAAGACCATCGACGGCTCTGGTTTGGTGGACGATCTTCATGGGGTAGACGCGGCCGACATGTGGTTCAGCGAGGGCATCCCGGCCACCCTCGAGTATGCCTTCGACCAGGCGTACCGGCTGCACGAGCTTTGGATCTGGAACTCCAATCAGCTCATCGAGGCTTTCGTGGGATTCGGAGCCAAGGATGTGGTCATCGAACACTCTCTGGATGGCGAGAACTGGACCGTTCTCGACGGCGTCGGGCCCTTGGCCCAGGCGACGGGTCTCGATGGCTATGCACACAACAGTACCCTTGATTTCGGTGGTGCCGTGGCCCAGCATGTTCGTGTGACCATCAACAGTGTCCAGGGCGTCGCGCCGCAGGCCAGCCTGAGTGAGGTACGATTCTACTATATTCCCACCTTT
>JADFHU010000151.1 GCA_022567055.1 Planctomycetota bacterium | reverse complement strand
ACTTTGCTAAGGATTTCACGACCCCGATTTCGATAGCGATCCCGATTAAATGATTCGCCAGAAAAGATTCTCGCACACGCTGGTATCGGGGGCTCCTATCTTCAGCGTCATCCGAGGCTTAATCGCTCTCCTCAGATGTATCGATCCGGAGGTGCACCGCACCGAGGCTGCGCGCCAGACGACAGGAGAGCGTCGACTTGCCGGGTCGGGGCAACCCACCAAGAACAAAAAACACGATCTCGCCTCGATGTGTCCCTAAACCGGCTGCTTAACGGTCCGCAAATAGGGCTTCACCGTTTTCCACCCATTGGGAAACATTTTTTCGGCCTCTTCATTGGAGACCGATGGTACGATGATGACATCGTCGCCATGCTTCCAATTCACGGGCGTGGCCACCTTGTGTTTCGCCGTCAACTGCATGGAATCGAGCACACGCAACACCTCGTCAAAATTTCGTCCGGTGGTCATGGGATAGGTGATCGTCAGTTTGATTTTCTTGTCGGGTCCGATGATAAACACAGAGCGTACCGTGGCATTGGCCGCCGCTGTGCGCCCATCAGAGGAGCCTGCTTCGTCTGCTGGGAGCATATCGTACAGCTTGGCCACCGCCAGGTCACTGTCGCCGATCATCGGGTATCCCACCCTGTGACCCTGGGTCTCTTCGATGTCTTTGCTCCACGCCGCATGGTCCGTCACGGGGTCGACGCTCAGGCCGATGATCTTGCAGTTCCGCTTGGCAAATTCCGCCTCCAGGCCGGCCAAATAGCCCAGTTCTGTGGTGCAGACCGGCGTGAAGTCCTTGGGATGCGAGAATAGGACGGCCCAGCCATCGCCCAGCCACTCGTGAAAGTCAATTCGGCCATGGGTTGTCTCGGCGCTGAAATTGGGGGCTTCATCGTTGATTCGTAGTGCCATTCTGTATCTCCTTAATCATAGAGTGTATTGATTGAATGGCAGCAGTGTACTCACTAAGCGTGAGCGGAGAAACCCCTTTTCACATATGGGAATTACAGGCTCCGGCCGACGCCCTATTCTTCGTAGAGCGCGTTGATGTCACTCTCTGCAAGACCGATCAGATAGCCTGCAATCCTGCGGGTCAATTCCTCCAGGAACACCTTCCCCTTCGCGGCGCTCGCCTGGCTCGGGTCACCGACTCCCGTATCCACGGTGGCCTTGACCCAGTCTCGTTGCGCCCATACCCATCCCTCCTGCAGCCCCTGCAGCTTAAAGCTTCGGCTGGTACCGCTTCCAGCTTCCGCTAGGGGTAAGACCAGATCTGCGGCGATGGACATCATGACGCTGGTCTCCATTTCTCCCGCGTGGTCTCCCGGTTCATCGAAGTACTTCCTGCCGTCGAGCACTTGGTACCAATTAATGGCACTCAAGAAGAGCTGAGGATAGTCGGGTTGGATCTCACGTATCATCTGGCGAAAATCATTGCCGCCGTGCCCATTTAGAACAAGCAGTTTCACGAAGCCCTGACGTGACAGTGACGCGACGACATCGCGCAGGACCGATGCCTGCGTGCTCGGATTCATGTTGATGTCGAGCCTGATGTCCAACTGTCCGGTGTTGACACCAAAGGGTATGGTGGGGAGCACGATGACCTTGACGCCTCTCTCCCAGGTGATCCGCGCCGCCTCCGCGGCGATATGGTCAGACTCGATCACATCGGTGGCATAGGGAAGGTGGTAGTTGTGCGCTTCTGTTGCCCCCCAGGGCAGCACGGCGACGGCGTAGTCCGTGTTCTTCACCGTTTTCCAGTGGGTCTCTGCCAGTATGTAGGGGCGTGAGGGCATGGGGTCTCCTGTCTTTTATCCGTGGGTGGTAGATTTCCCGAGGTCGTGCTAGGGAAACTGCCGATTCACCACCTCCGCTTTGAAACGAGCGACGGCCTGTTGAATGATCTCCCCGATTTGGGCGTACTGTTTGGAGAAGGACGGCCAGTAGTCTCCGATGCCCAGTGCATCGTTGACGACCAAGACCTGGCCGTCACATGCCGGACCGGCGCCAATGCCGATCGTGGGGATCTCTGTCGATTCGGTTATTTCTTGCCCGAGGTTCGAGGGAATGTGCTCGAGCACCAATAGAAACGCGCCCGCGGCAGCAATTTGATGGGCTTCGTCCACGATTCGTTTGGCGTCGGCGGCCTCATTGCCCACTTGTTTAAAGTTGACCGCCGTCTGCGGCGTGAGCCCCGTGTGGCCTACGACGGCTACGTCATTCGCCACCAGATGCTCAATCTCCTCGATGTGCGGACCTTCCAGCTTGACGCTGTCGGCGCCGGCCTCGAGGAGCAGCCGGGCATTGCTCAAGGCGGACTCGGGGCTTTCATAGCTCTGGTAGGGTAAATCACCGATGATGTGGGTATGGGTCGCGCCGCGTCGCACGGCGGCCACGTGATACTGCATATGGTCCATCGTCACATGGCATGTGCTGTTGAATCCCATTTCAACCATGCCTACCGTGTCTCCGACCAGGATGATCGGAACGCCACTTTTTTCGAGGTAGCGTGCGATGGGACAGGTGTAGGCCGTTAACATGGCGATGGGCTCTTTCCCTTTCATGGATCGAATAGTTTGTGTGTCTAGCTTCACATGACTCTCCAATCAACAGGGAGATTGCTATGGATCGGGCTGTGGCATCGACACCCGGATAACAAGTTATCCGGGTCGGGGCCAATAAAACAAGACCCTTTGTTGAGGGCGGGGCTATTTTGTGATAACGCGTACGCGATGGCTGAGGGTATCGCCGACGAAGATGGATCCATCTCTATCCAGGTAGATCCCGTGTAATCGGGCCATCCGGCAGCGCAGAGGGTCTCCTTCGGGACCATCCCCTCTTTCACCTGTCCCCGCGATCAGGCGTAGCGTAAGGTCTGTCCTATCAATCATACGGACGCTGTGGCTCTCCGTATCGGCGAGATAGATGTTCCCCTCCGGGCCAACACTGATCCCTTTGGGGCCGGACAGAGTAGCCTCCTTGGCAGGGCCGCCATGGCCGGTGAAGCCCTTTCGGCCATTTCCTGCCCTGTGATGAATGGTCCCTGCGGTCAGGTCCAGTGTGTAGACCGCATTGCCTTCGCGCAGCGCCAACCACATGTTGCCGTCTCTGTCGAAATCGATGGCCCGCGGACCGTTGAGTGGTACGGAAGAAAACGCCGCGCCGTCGGGCGTGGCTTTCCGCTGGCCATTGCCTGCCAGCGTCGAGATGACGCCCGTCTTGCTGTCGATCATGCGAATGCGATGATTTCCGATGTCGCACACGTAGAGGGTTCCGTCCGGACCAAACTGGATGCTATGCGGCCTACTCAATCTCGCCTCCGTGGCCAGGCCTCCATCTCCGGAATATCCCCGCTGACCCGTCCCGGCCACAGTTGAAATCTGCAATGTTCTGGCGTCTACCCGGCGGATGATGTGATTCTCCATTTCGACCATGAGCATGTTGCCCGCGCGGTCGAAACGGACCTCATAGGGTTGGTTGAGTCGCGCCGAAGTTGCCGGGCCACCATCGCCGGAGTAGCCCTTCTCTCCGCTGCCGGCGACGGTCGTAATGATGCCATCCGCGGCAATCTTGCGGATGCAGTGGTTGAAAGTGTCGCAGATATACAGGGCGCCATCTGGACCTTTGACAACACCAAAGGGATTGTCCAACTGGGCCTTGCGGGCCGGACCGCCGTCACCGCTGTAGCCGGGGATCCCCGTCCCGGCAATCGTCCGAATCTCGCTGCCCCACGTTGCGTTGAGCGGGAGGATGACGAGGCCCAGACAGAGTCTGCAAAAGGCCAATGGGTGCAGACGTGATTTCACAGTGATCCGACTATGCAACGATGGTGTCCCCTGCTGTCTTGCCGGTCCCTTATAGCCGTCAGTGAGACTCAACGCGTCAAGCCTGCTTCTTGCCCTTCGGCTTCTCATCGCCGAGTTGGCGCAGGCGAGCCTTGGCTTCCTTCTTGCCTACGCCGCGCAGGGCAACGATGGCGGCGATCTGTTCCTTGCGCGGGCGGGAGGTCCCCCGGCCCCAGTTATAGATGGATTGTGGCGTCACTCCCACCAGTTTCGAGAAGTCGGTGGCGGTCAGTCCCAGGCGCTTAAGCTGCGCTTGCAAGCCCTTTGCCGTGAAACGAACGCCTGTCGTGGTATCGCCTGCCGACGCATCCGGGGCCTGCTTCAGGATTTGTTTTTCCAACAGGGACACCTTACTTTCAAGCTTGGTTACCTGACGTTTCAGGGCGGCAATGTCTCGTCGGTGCTGTGACGATGCCTTCTTCAAACCTCCCGACTGACCGCGAAGCTCTTTGCGTGTGAGCCTGGCGATCTCCACCTTTAGTACTGCAGCGATATTCGGCATATCGTTCCTTTCTCTGTCTTGCGCCAATGCTAAAGTCCAGCGGCGACTGAATCGCGCTGGGTACGCCCGCCATGGCCGTGAATGGGTAGGGTGCTGGCCCCCTAAACGTGACTCTGTTTTGCTAAAGGTCAGTATCTTAAGCGAAAACAGGGATAGAAGGCAAGGGTATAACCAAAATGGGGAAAAGTATAGTAGCTGCTTATTTCGGCAGCGAAAGCAATTCTACAACCTCACAGAGCCGATTCATTTTATTCTCCTTCTCCGAAATCATCAAAAGTGTCTTTTCAATTCGCTTTGCTTGGTCTCTTTCCTCCTGGCCGCGCGAATCTAGCTAGTTTACTCATTCCTGTGAGATGCCGAACAGCTGAATAAGGAACTCACATAGCTTCCCTGACTTAATTGCTCCCAGGCGCTCTGGCGGTATTTCCATCGTTTCGCGCATCTTGTCAAGATCTAGAAATCGGTGCCTTTGGCAACAGGCTAGAATCTGTCTCCCGTCGCGTGCTGGACGTTACGTCCTGCTCGTATGGCGCCACCGGCGCCGCCGGTAGGTTCGTCACACAGAGACGGAAAGGCGTCAAGCAAGATTCCGCATTACCGAGGTGTAACCATTGAGGTTTCTCTCGCAAGTAAGTAGACTAGCCGCTCGTCCTCGGCCCTGGGGTTCAGGCCCGAGGGGCAGACACTACTGACAGGGCCTTGGAGCCATCCGAATGACCATCAGACATGAGCAGGAATAAAATGGAACTTGACTTTAACGAAATTCCACAGCCCGTTCAGGGGCCTTTGGCCGCCTTTTCTGCTGATCTGGATGAGAAGCTGGGGAAGAATCTGGCGAGCATCACCGTGGTGGGAAGCTGCCTCGGTGAAGACTACAGACCGGCCCTGAGCGACATTAACACCGTGCTGGTCCTGGACCGGCTGGATCAGGGGGTGCTGAAGGCGGTTGCCTCGGAGGCCAAGAGCATGCACAAGAAGCGGGTCGGGCCGCCGCTGCTGATGACGGAGGAGTACATCAAGCGGTCTCTCGATGTCTTTGCGGTCGAGTTGCTCGACTTTCAATTGGTCGGAAAGGCCATCTGGGGCAGCAATCCCTTCGCTGATCTCCATTTCGTGGCCTCGGATGTGCGGCTGCAGTGTGAGCGGGAGTTCAAGGCGATGCTGATCCGCCTGCGGCAGGGCTACATTGCGGCGGCGGGTAATAGCCGACTGCTGCGCGATGTCCTGGTGGCAACGGCCAAGACGAGCTTGCCCTATCTCCGGGCGATGCTCTGGCTCAAGGAGGAGCAGAGAGGGAGCCCGGCGGATGCGACCTTCGAAGCTGCAGCAGGACAGTTCGGCGTTGGGCTGAATCCCCTGCGAGAGGTCCGGCGCTGGCGTGAAGAGAAACCCCGCCTGCGTGAGACGGAGTTGGAAAGCGCGTTTGAGCGGGTCTATGCCGCCGTGGATGGCTTGGCGGCCGCGGTGGACGCGCTTGAGGTCGGCTCATGAAAGGGAAGGACCTTCCTTGTTTGAGTGTCCTGATCGGACTCGTCCTATGGCCGTCTGTCGTGTTCGCCGAGGTGAAGCTTGCCCGGCCGACGCACTATGTCGAGGACCGGGCCAACGTGATCGATGCGGCCACCGAAGGCTCTCTCAATGGCATATTGCAGGAACTGGAGCAGAAAACGGGGGCACAGTATATTGTCCTGACGGTTAATTCGCTGGACGGATTGCCGATCGAGGAGTTCTCCATTGCCCTGGTCGAGGCGTGGAAGCTGGGACGCGCCGAACAGGATGACGGCCTGTTGTTTACCCTGGCCATGGAGGAGCGAAAGGCCCGCTTTGAGGTGGGTTACGGACTCGAGGGGGACCTCACCGATCTCTTCTGCGGTCGGCTGATCAGGGACGTGCTGGCCCCCTTGCTCAGACAGGGCAAGATCAGCGCAGGTGTCTATCAGGCCAACCTGCCCGCCATTCAGAAGATTGCCGCTTCAGCCGGAGTCCAGCTAAGCGGGATGCCAAAATTGACACCGCGTCGGCAAGGAGGTCGTCGTCGCAGGCTACCCTGTTTCAGCGGGCTGCCACTGATTCTGATCATGCTCTTTCTCTTCGGTAGGGGACGCCGCGGCGGCGGGATGTTTCTCTTGCCCTTTATGATGGGCGGCGCCTTCGGGGGATACCGGGGTTACGGTGGCTATGGACGCAGCGGGTCGTTTGGAGGCGGAAGTTTTGGCGGTGGATTCGGTGGTTTCGGCGGTGGCATGGGAGGTGGCTTTGGTGGGGGAGGCGCCAGTGGTGGTTGGTAGCATCCGTCGTTTGAGAAACAGGTTGAAAGTTCAGTAAAGGGCATATTAGAGATGAGGAATACAGGAAAAGTGTGGGTCGTCCTAGTCGGCATCCTCGGCGGCGTCGTGCTCGTCGGCTTCATCGGCTTCCGCTGGTACATGGGGTCGTATAACCGGTCCGTCGCATACGATGAGTTTGCCAAGAAGTCCTGGTCGGACGTGGATGCTCAGCTCCAGCGCCGGCTGGACTTGATCCCCAATTTGGTGCAGACGGTCAAGGGCTACGCGGAGCATGAGAAGGAATTGTTCGAAAACATCGCCCAGTCTCGCGAAAAATACTTCCAGGGCAACCAGGCCGAGAAGATGGAGGCATCCAATCAACTGTCCGGATTTCTGTCCCGGCTGATGGTCCTGCAGGAGGCCTATCCCGACCTCAAGGCCAATCAGAACTTTCGGGATCTGCAGAGCCAACTCGAAGGCACTGAGAATCGCATCAGCGTCGCTAGAATGCGATACAATGAGGCGGTCGGGGGTCTGAACACCTACCGGCGAACCTTCTTCGGTTCCTATTTCTGCGAGCGGGCCCAGGTTGAGGCCAGGGACTACTTTGAGGCCAGCGTGCAGGCCCGCACCGAGGTCCCAGCGGTCCAGTTCTAAATGAACGGCATGAGACCCATCAGCGCGGCGCGACTGGCGATCGAGGCGGAGGGGCACCGACACCTGGTCAAGCGGGGCTGGTTGCGCTTCCTTCATCTCGAGAACATGCCTCCTCTCGTTGCGTTCTTGGGCTATTGCTTGAAGCTGACGCTCCTGGATGTGTCCGGGAGGAAGAACGCCCTGGATGTGCAGGTGGAGCGAGTCGACATCGCTTTGCCCGGCCTACCCAAGGGTTTTGAGGGGGTCAAGATCCTCTTCGTCAGCGATCTGCACATCGACGGCCAGGAGCGACTGGCAGAGAAACTGATCGGTCTGATCGAGGCCCTGACCTATGATTATTGCCTCTTGGGCGGAGACTATACCTTCCGCTCCGATCGAGAGTCCGAAGTGGCGACGTCACGCATGGTCAAGATAGCCACCTATCTGGCGGGGCGGACGGAGGTCTACGGCATCCTGGGGAATCATGACCACTACGCCATGGGAGAGTGCCTCAACCAGTGCGGTGTGAAGATGTTGATCAACAGCAGCGTCTGTCTGCGGCGAGGGGGGGACATCGTCCATCTGGTGGGGCTCGACGACTGGCATTACTATCATGCCGACGACCTTGCACTCGCCGAACAAGAGGTGCCCTCGGATGCCTGTCGTGTCATGCTCTGCCACTCGCCCGAACGCTATAACCTGGTGGCGAAGGCCGGCTATGCGCTTTATCTGGCCGGCCACACGCATGGGGGACAGATCTGTCTGCCCAATGGCTACGCCCCGGCCACCTGCGCGACCATACCCCGCTCCCTGGTGCGCGGGGCCTGGCAGTGGGACGATATGCAGGGTTACACGTCCCGGGGCTGTGGGACATCGGGTCTACCTTTTCGCTTTTTCTGTCCCCCCGAGATCACGCTCATTACGCTGCATCGCCAGTGACACCTCCTCTCTCTAGGCTAGACCGTAGGCGTTGAACCCGCCCGCCCAAACCATCACGGTTTGTTCAGAAAGCCAACCGTTGATTCCATGAAGCGCGAGTGCAGCGCCCGGGGGTGATCACTCTCCTCGTTCTGGCGCTTCAGGTCATCCAGATTGGCTCGGCAGGTGTGGCAGCCGAGGGTGTTGAGGTGGAAGTCGACATACTCGCTCCACTGTTCGTCTAAAGTCCCCAGCAGGCTGGCGCCGATGGTGCTGCGCTTGGGGCAACTGAGGCGCTGCGACTGCCACACTTCCGTCAGCAGGTTCTCAAATTCCGTGGACTCCGGATCCAACGATAGCTGCGCGTCGCTGATGTGCTGGCGAATCTGTTTGAGGCAGCGATGCTTGATCACACCGATGCGGTTGGCGGAGAGCCCTAGGAGCTTGGCGGTGTCACTGTTGGTCAGGTGACTGTAGAAGATGGATTCGACGATCTTCAGTTCCAGAAAGCTGAGAGACTTCTTGTAGTGGCTGACCAGGGCGGTGAGGGCCTCGGCCAAGGCCTGCCGCTGGATGTCGGCCTGTTCATCCTTTCTGACATACCAACTCACACTGGGGTCCGGGGCGACGAAGCCATCCATGGCGTCGGAGCCGCGTTCCTCCGGGGAGCTGTCGTAGACATCCTGGATGAGGCAGAAGTTTCGGGCCGAACGCCGCCGGTAGTTGTCGATGATCTTACGGCGGAGCATGGCGAAGAGAAAGGTCTCCAGATTGCACTCGTGTCGAAAGCTGTGCACGCCCTTGAGAAAGGCGATGAAGGTCTCCTGCACGATGTCTTCGCTGTCGGCATGCTGGGGCAGACGGGCCCGCGCAAAGGTGAGCAGCCGGCCCTGATAGCGATCGATCAGTTGTGACCAGGCCTCGTCTTTACCCGCCCGGATCTGTTCGACGAGAAAGATGTCTGCCTTCGATACCTTGTCCACTGGCTATCCTAGGAAAAAGACGACAGCCCCCAACATCAGGATCACGAGGAGGGCCGCAACCCTCAGGGCTATAGTGTAGTAGCCCTTGGTCGCGGCGTTCAAGAAGATATACAGGATAAAGATGAGAAATGCCAAGCCCAAGGCGGACCCGGCCAGGCGGGCGAAGGTGAGGTGCGCCCGCCTCGATTGTTTGATCTTCGTCTGACGCAGACCGACCAGCTTGTCGGTTGAGCAATCCAACAGCAGGGCGTGACGCCAGATCTTGCCCACCGTGCCTTGAAAGCTTTGGGCAAAGCTGTCCTCGACGATCTCGGCTGTCTCGAGATCTTGGGGCGTGACATCAAAATCGACCGTCAACGCCTCTTGCAGCGAACCGTTGAGTTTGGAGATGGACTCCTTCACTTGGGCACAGGCCTGCGCCATCGCCTGTTCGCGGGCCTCCGCTGCATCTGTGCAAGTCTCGTAGGAGCGGGCCACCTCATATCGTCCGGGCCGTTGCCCCTGGCGATTGACAAAGTTGCTGAAACTGTCGACCCAAGGCTTGAGCATAAAGTGGACCGTGTGCCGAGAGCGTCGTGTGTTGGAGTTTCCGCCGACCTGAGTG
>JADFHU010000150.1 GCA_022567055.1 Planctomycetota bacterium | reverse complement strand
GCACCCAATCGGTTTCACCTACCACCGGCAGGCACTTGCCACCAAACCTGCACATTTTTTCCATAACCACCATGACCGTTGTATCCGGCGGTGTGGTATAGACGGGGCGAGAGGCGACCCACTTGATTTTGATTTGCAGGGAGGCATCATCCGATAATCGACGGTACTGGCAGAACTGTGGCCGCAAATAGGGGCTCACCGCGCCCAGCAAATCGGACCTGGAGACGATACCGTCCAGCTTGTCGGCACTGCGGAGCAATACGTAATCCGCACCACAGCGATCCATGGTCGCCAATGTCGTCTGGACACTGTCCTCCGCATCAGCCCAGAAAACGTCCTTGCTCATGATGTCCCGGGCGCGCAGGGACTGCAAATACGCGACTGAACTGTTGGCCTTACTCATTGCTATGGCTTGCGAAAGATCCTATCGGACCTTGTGTTTGGGATCGGCAACAAAGAAGTCGGACAATTTGGGGTCCAAGTTATTTCTTGCTGGTCCTTTAGTCACCGTTCAGCTTTTTTTGGCCCGGGCATCCATTGAGCCAATCGTCCACCCAGGTTTCCATTTGAAGTCGATTCCGGCTTGCCGAATCGACGACCGACACGTGTGACTAATCGACCCTTTCAGGTGCGCGGTTTAGTGGGTCTTTCTTAAAAAACTGCACCATCAATGGGTCTCGTCCTGTGCGGTGGCGCAGCCAGTTGATCGAACGGAAGACCGGCCCATAGGATACCAGGCGTCGCTCCAGTTGATATTTGCCCGGAAAATCGAGAAACATGACCCCGATCAGCATGGTCATGTACCCTGGGCCGGGCAGGAACAGCATGACGAAGCCGATCACGACAAAGAGACAGCCCAACACGTTTTTCGCGATGATCAGGGTGACCTGTATGATGGGGTGCTTACTCTGCTTCGCCTGACGATGTCGTTTTTGATGGGTAAAGTAGTCCGCCGGAATACGAACGACCAACCAGGGAACAAGGAACAGGGTCGCCAGGAAGGTCACGACAGAGGCAGCCCCCAACCAGCCGAGCAGTATTCTATGATTTATGATCCATTCGAGCATTCAACTGATCTTTCTTCTGAACCGCCCCATCATACTCCGCTATTAGAGGAGTAGCTTGTCTTTTTTAGGGACGACGGTCCCTAAGAGCAGGGAGAAGATTATCGGGCAAAGCATACCGCTTCACCGTCACTCTGCAGGACTGAGCTTCGGTGTTGGCTTGCACTAAAGCTATCTTATTGGTATACCGATGCTTATGTTGAGTTTGTCGTCAATGAGAATGAATAGGGTTGGTTGTCTCACGGCCGCGCAGGTGATTGCCTGCGCAGCCGACGGGCACGGAGTGTGCGCAGACGACGCGGCAACAGACAGCCGGCAACCCAGTGCCATAAGAAGAAGCACTTGACCATGAACATACTTGTCACCGGCGGCGCCGGATTTATTGGATCTCATCTGGTTGGGAAACTCTTGGTGGAAGGCCATCAAGTCGCCATCATAGATAATCTCAGCACGGGCAGCCTCGAAAACCTCCAGTCCATTCGAGACCACGCGGATCTGACCTTTGTCCACGGGGACATCCGAGAGGGTGACTTGGTGCAGATGTTTGTGAAGGAGTGTGATTGCATCTTCCATTTGGCCGCAGCCGTGGGTGTGCAACTCATCGCGGAAGACCCGGTTCACACCATTGAAACCAATATAGGAGGCACCGAGATCGTCCTGAAGAAGGCCAATCGTTTTGGCAAGAAGATCTTTCTGGCCTCCACGAGTGAGGTGTATGGTAAGAGTGAAGCCGTACCCTTTCGTGAAGAGGATGATTTTGTCCTGGGCAGCACCGCCTTTTCGCGTTGGTCCTATGCCTGCAGCAAGGCCATTGACGAGTTCCTCGGCCAGGCCTATTTCGCACAGTATGGACTGAATGTGGTGATCGGTCGTTTATTCAACACCATCGGTCCCCGGCAGACGGGACGCTACGGCATGGTGGTCCCTCGTTTTGTGCAATGGGCCCTAAGGGATGAGCCTATCCAGATCTATGGCACGGGACAGCAGACGCGCTGCTTCTGCTATGTGGGGGATGTCGTTGAGGGCGTGATGGCCTTGATGGTGACGAAGAAGGCCGCGGGAAAGGTCTTTAACATTGGCTCCACCGATGAAATCTCCATCGAGCAGTTAGCCGACCGGGTCATTGAAGTCACCGGCAGTCAAGGCGGCAAGACCCATGTCTCCTATCACGATGCCTACGGCCGTTCCATTGAGGATATGATGCGACGCGTCCCCTGTACGGACCGCATTAGAGAGACCATCGGGTGGGAGCCTAAGACCCCCTTGGAAGAGATTCTGAAGATGGTCGTCGAGTATGAGAAGGGGTCCTAACCCCAGGGCAACCGCATCTTATGACGATGATGTAAAGACCCCTTTCTTGGGCCCTTCTCTAGACATCTGCAAGGTAGTAAACAGTGGTAAAGTAATAAGAGCCCCTACGCAAAATGACTCTGCATTCAAACGGCTTATTCTGCGCCTGGACGGCGTCAGGCTCCATCGACCGTCCTCGGACGGCCTGCTTCGCCTTCCTTGCCAGACACAGAAACGCTCGTTTTCGGTGCGACGATTCATTTTGTTAGGCGCTCTAAGCCTTTTCAGGCCAAACCGATCACTGTTTACTGATTACCGATTACTGATTACTTGACCGTTTGGATCACTCTTCCATGTCATCAACCGCACGCAACCTCTCTCTACAGTATGCAACGGTCCTGGTCTGCGCCGGGGCGGTTTATTCCCTCAGTTGCGCACCGGGGCTCCTGTGGCAAGACAGTGGCGTGATCCAGTATCGAGTCTTGAACCACGATGTGAAGGGCGTGTTTGGCCTGGCACTTGCTCACCCTCTCTTCTATGACCTGGCCTTCTGGGTGCGGGCGCTGCCGGTGGGCGGACTTCCCTGGCGCGTGAACATGATCGCAGCCATCGCCGGCGCCGTGGCATTGGCGAACCTCTTTCTCTTCATGAAGCTATGGTTGGGATCCGCCTTGCCGGCCGTGGTGGCAGTCCTCTCCCTGGGACTGGCGCACACCTTTTGGCAGCACGCCAGTATGGCCGAGACCTACACGCTGTGGTGTGCCTTCTTCACCGCGGAACTCTTGCTGCTACTGTGTTATACCCGGACGGGCCGGCGCTGTTATCTCTATGGACTGGCCCTCACCAATGGCTTGGCCTTGTCCGTCCATCTACTGGCTGTGATATCCGGTCTCTGCTACGGGGTCTATCTGATGGTGCTCGCCGGGAAGAGATCGATAGCCGCGCGTGACTTGGCCGTGCTGTCATTGCTTTGGGGCCTGGGGGCGGCACCCTATGGTTGGCTGGTCGCCCAGGCCTGGCTCTCTAGCGGAGATGGCTGGGGCACTCTCTCGTCCGCCCTGTTCGGAGACCGTTGGCAAGACGACGTGCTCAATGTCACCCTCTCCATGAAGATCGTGAAGGAGAACATCCTCTTTCTGTTGTTGAATTTCCCCACGCCCAATCTGCTCCTCTGCGGGGTGGGTGCCGTGGGATTGATTCGTCTAACCCGTGATAAGGCCGTACGCGCGATCTTGTTGGGATTGGCAGCCCTCTATCTGCTCTTCGCCTCTCGCTATACCGTCCCGGACCGCTATGCCTTCTTCATTCCCTTCTATGTGCTGGTCGCCGTGTTGATCGGCATGGGCGTGCAGGTTGTGCAAAAACACACTCGTTTCGCTCGTGGGGGTCCAGTCATCTTGGCCTTGGCCCTGGTGCCTATCGGTGTCTATTGCGGAGCACCGGCTTGGGCCGCAGCGCAACAGGTTTCCCTGGGCACTCGGGCGGACCTTCCCTACCGGGACGACTACCGCTATTTCCTACAACCCTGGAAAACCGGTGAGCACGGGGCGGCACGGTTCGCCACCGAGGTCTTGGAGCAAGTAGAGCCCAATGCCCTAATCTATGCGGACATGACCACCGTCCCTGCCTTACTCTTTGTCCAGCAACATCGGGGTCTGCGTCCCGATGTGCACGTGGTCAGTGAGAGGATGGCCAGTCCCGGCGCCCCCCACTTCGATGCCGAGTCCATCGCCCATCATCTGGCAGCCAGACCCGTCTACGTTGTGTCTCGCGCAGAGGGTTACTGTCCCCGCTTTGTCCTGGAAGGATACCGTCTGCAGAAGCGGGGCCTGTTGTGGCAGGTTCAAGAGATCTCGACGTGATATCGCTCCTCATACTATTGGGCACCTTCCTGGCCTTGGGGGTGGTGTTTGTCAAACCCAAGTGGGGGTCTTTCCTCATTTGGATGGTCCTGTTCACCTACCCCCACAACTGGTGGTATCTGCACGGCTTCTTGCCCCTAAACATCGGCGTAGACGATCTGTTCTGTATCCTGCTCTTTGTCCTGGTCGCGATTCGTCGCAATCTCCTGGGCGGCATTCCCATTCGCTTCGGTTATGCGTTCTGGACCATCACCGCCTTTCTGGGGGTAGGGTCCATTTCCATTCTGTCCGGCGCCTTGGACGCGCCGGGCTTTGAGCGGGTCCACTACCTCAAAGACATTCTCAAGCTTTGCGTCTATTGGGGCCTGTTCTATGCCATCCTACACAGTATCGATGATCTTAGGGATGTGCGCCGCCAGTTTACCCTATTCGCCTTTGCCGCCGTTGCGGGCGCGCTGATCGTCACCCTGCACGGCCTCTTCCCCCAGCGCATGCAGGCCTGGTCCAATCCGCTGCTCTTGGAGATCGAGACCATTACCCGCCGTGCGACCGGCGCCTTCCTCAACGCCAACAATGCGGCCTGTGTGCTGGTCTGCTCCCTGGCGATGGTGGTGACGGCCATCAAGCTCCAGCAGTCCTACGGGTCCAAGCTGTTGCTCTATTCCTTCTGTGGGGTTCTGTTGGTCGGCATCCTGATGACGCAATCGAGATCCGGGCTGTTGACACTGACGGGCATGCTCACCCTGATGGCGCTAATCGGCCGCAATAAGAGGATCGCCTGGATGATCTTGCTGGCCGGTGTCGTCGTGGGGACCCTGTTCGTGGGCATGCGGCAGGCCGTTCAGCAGCGGGTGGCAACGGTCTATGACCGGGGTGCGGGCGCCTGGGGCAAGAACGTGACGGGCCGTTTCGACACCTGGCAATCCTATTTCGAGACGGCGACGCCTAAGATCTATCTCCTGGGGCAGGGACATCGCGCGGGCATCGTGCGCAACGGCTCGGAAACGCATAGTGCCTACATCGCCACCCTCACCGTCTATGGGATTGGAGGTGTCATCTGGGCGGTGGCTCTCGTCCTGGGGTTTGTGCGTAAGCTGATTCAGCGTGAGGAGGTCGAGGATCCCTTGGTCCAAAGCGTCAAGGCCGGCTGCCTCTGGGCCCTGGTGGCCTGGTGCGTCTACGCCCTCAGCGCCGATGCCTTGAGTTCGCAATACCCCCGTGCTCTGCTCTTCTATCTGGTCGTGCTCATCGATCGCACGACGGCCATAGCGAAAGAGGAATCTCAGTGGCTGCAAGAGGAATCCCAGTTCCTGGAAGAGGAACTCGAGGAAGGGACATGGGATAAGAGAGGGGTCATGTACGAACCCGTTGTGCTTTGATGACAGTGTCGTAATCGTGCCCGGAATAGGGAGGTGAGAGGGAATGGCGAGGGTGGATTGAACCGCAGAATGACGAAGGCGTCTAAACGTGATCTCCAGGGGCGCTCTATTGACATCGCTGTTCTGATATTCAGACAGACTGAGGCATTGTCCAGCACTCGGTCGGGAAATCACATTTGCGGAGTAGTACTAAGGTAACACAAAGCATCTGAAGCAATTCTATGATGAAGAAGATCTTGAAACACGGTGACTTCATCATTCGACATTCCTTGTTCGATATTCTGCGGTTCGTTTTTTGGTCGAGATGAAGATTGAACGGTTACAGATCATGTCCTGACGAATTGGTGTACATGGCACACCCTACCGGATTACCCTTATGGCCTTCCTAAAAAAAGCAATCCTGATCAATGGCGTGGCCTTGGCCTGTTTTGTCATCCGCATGGCGCAGACCGTCCTCTTGTCTCGTTGGCTCGGTCCGGCCTTGATAGGCCAGTACTCTCTGGTCACCTCGGTCCTGATGCTGGCCGCGCAGGTCTGTGCGCTGGGTCTGCCTATCGCCTTCCTCTATCACAGCCAACACGACCCGAAACAGGCCCACTCCTACCAGACGAATTGTATTTGGGCGGGGTCGCTGTTGGGCGTCGTCGGTGGTCTGGCCATCGGCATGCTGGTCTGGCACGGTGAAGGCTACTTTGGGGTAGTGCCCTGGTATGCGTGCCTGGCACTCGGACTCTATGTCCTGTTCATGATTCACGGCGGCATCACCCGAAACAGCCTCTTGCGTGCGGTTCAGGCCAAACGCCTCAGCAGCATGACCTTTCTATCGGCCCTCGGTTCTATCGGCTTGGTCCTGCTCTTGGCGGCGCTGGATAAGTTGACGGTGGGGACGGCGCTGGTGTGCTTTATGGTCATGCAGATGATTCGCATGGGCGTGGGTTGGTTCTGGGTAGGACCTGAGGTCAACTTTCGCATTCGGCCCAGCATGGCGGTGATCAAGACCTTGGGCCGCATGGGGATCCGGCTGGGCCTGGTAGACATCATGGTGTTGCTCAATGGCACGGTGAGTGTGTTGATCATCAAACATCTGATTCGTGATTTCGACCGCGTGGGTTACTTCAGTCGCGGCATGCAGGTTGCCATGCTGGTGGTGACGGCCAGCCAGGCGGTGTTGCCCTTGCTCTTTAGCCAATGGGCCTCCCTGGCCGAGGACCAGCTCACCCCACACTTCGAGAAAGTGATGCGCTTTGTCACGACTTTCAGTCTGGGCGTGATTGGGGTGATTCTTCTCTTTGCCAAAGGGGCCATTTTAATCCTCTACGGTCCGGAGTTTCTGCCCGCCGTGGTTCCCATGATGATCCTCTTACCTGGGACGGTTCTCTATCTATTGAGCAAGGTCATCATCCAGTTCCTGGGCAGTCGTGGCCACCCCGAGATATCAACGGGCGTGCTCATCTTCGCGGCTGGGGTCAGTGCGGCGTTGAGTTATCTATTTGTCCCCCACTTTGGCATTCGCGGGGCCGCCGCGGCCTCTACCCTGGGAAACCTTGCATTGTTGCTGCTGCTCATGGGCGTGGTGATGCGAAAATTCGGCGTGAATTTCGCCCACTGCCTATGGCTGACGACCACAGACTGCCGATCCCTGTTAAAGCGGAACACGTAAAATGGAAAAGTCCTCGATCAAGCAGAGCGGCATCCTGTGGCAACTGGCCCGGGCCCAATCGGCCAAGCGCCTGATTCCCAAACGCCTCAAGTATCTGGGGCGTCGCCTGTTGCCCCTGGAGTCCTACGATCCCCAAAGGTGGCTGTCGGAAGATCCCTATGCCGATGTGGAAGAGGTCTCGACCTACCCCGGCAAGGTGGACGTCACGCTGGGCATCTTCAAGGAATTCACCCGCATCCACAGTTTCTATATCGGCGCGTGTCGTGAGTTGGGGGTGCCCTATAAGGTCATAGACATCTCCGGGCCCGACTGGTTGAAACAGGTTCGGGAGTCCGGTTGTGACGCCTTTCTCGTGCGTCCCTCCGGACAGATAACGGTCTGGAAGCAGATGTTTGACGAGCGTCTGAAGATCATCGCGTATGACCTGAACAAGACCATCTTTCCCGGCTATGACGCCATCTGGTTTTATGAGAGCAAGCGCCGCATGCACTACTGGCTCCAGGCGCACGACGTGCCCCATCCCCGCACCTGGGTGTTTTACGATCGACAGGAGGCCTTGGCCTTTGCGGATGCCACGCCCTTACCGATCGTCTTCAAGACGGACTTCGGCTCCGGTGCCATGGGCGTGCGGATCCTGACCGAACGCGGCAAACTCAACCGACTGGTGAATCGCTGTTTTCGCAAGGGGATCGTCAAGTCCGGGGGGGACCCCAGAGACCGGCAGTGGGGATCGGTCCTCTTCCAGGAATTCCTCCCCAACGTGCGCGAGTGGCGCATGATTCGCGTGGGGGAGTCCTACATGGGATATCAGAAACTGCGACGCGGCCAGTTTCACAGCGGGTCGCAGCGCTTCCAATACCAGCGTCCGCCGGACCGGCTGCTAGACTGGGTGAGAGAGACGACGGACAGAGGAGATTTTCGCAGCATGGCCCTGGACATATTCGTGACGGCCGAAGGAGACTACCTGGTCAACGAACTGCAAACGACCTTCGCCCTGCACGTAGACGAGGGTATACCGATGGTGGACGGTGAACCCGGCCGTTTCGTGTACGAACCTGATCCAGGGGCATGGCGATTCGAACCAGGAAACTTTTGCCGCAACAAACTCTGCAACCTGCGGGTCGAGGCCCTGCTCGAACAGTTGGGCGTGAGCACCGAGAACCTGAGTCCACCAGAGCCATCGGGCCCTACTGAATCATGACGAAACGGCGCCTGGTCTATTTCGACTTTATTACCCACTACGGTGGGGCACAGCGTTCCACGGTGACCTTGCTCAAGGCCCTGACGTCCCGCTTTGACGTCCATGTGGTGGACGCCTACGGCGTATCCCAGGAGTACGCGCGGGCCCTTTTGTCGCAGAATGTGGATGTCACCGTCCTCCAACCGGGCGCCAGCGTCCTCTATATTGGCGCCAATGGGCGGGGGACGAAAAGGGTCCTGAACTTGGTCCGCCAGTTGCCTGCCCTCTGGCACCTGGGAAGGCGCCTCAGAGACAGGGTCGATTCGCTGCAGCCTGAAATCCTGCTGACGACCAGCTACAAGGCATTGGCTCTCCTCTATGCCTCGGGCCTGTATTCACGCTCCCGTGTCGCATTTTACGCGCGGGGCTGGTATCAACGATCCCAAGTACCTCTCCTGGCCCGCTACCTGATCAAGCGCTGTCACTGTATCCTGGCGGTCTCCCCGGCGACGGCCCAGGCGCTGTTGCAATGGCGGGTGCCCGAGCATCGGCTCCACGTGGCCCCGACCATCATGGACATGGATCACGTCATGGCCCAAGGCGCCTTGCCGATTGACGATCCGCCTCCACACATGGACCGCTCCAAGCGGATTGTGGTCCCCGCCCAACTGGTGCCCACCAAGGGACAATACACGGCCCTGGAAGCGGCGCATTTGCTCAAGCAACGCGGGCATGATTTTGTGATGTGGTTATGTGGTGACGTCAAGATGGGTGTGGCCCCGGGATACCGCCAGCGTCTGGCAAACATGATTGGCGAATATGGCTTGCAGGACCACTGCTATCTGTTGGGCCAGCGCCAGGACCTCCGGGCGCTGGTCTCGCGGGCGGATGTGCTGGTGCTGCCCACCCACACGGAGGGATTTCCCCGCACGGTGTGGGAGGCCATGCTCTTAGAGTGTCCGGTGATTGCGACCCCCGTGGGTGGCATTGTAGACCTCGTCACGGACGGCAAGACCGGCCTGCTCTTCGGTCTGGACGACAAAGTGGCCTTGGCCGCGGCCATCGAAAGAGTGTTCACGGATGAGTCGCTGGCCCGGGAACTGACCGCCAACGCCCGCGCCTTTGTGCTCGAACGCTATGGACCCGCCGAGGCCCAGCGGCAGGTTGAGATGGCCCTCTGCGCGGCCTGCAAAGGGGAATATAACCGTTCACGGAATAAGGAATTGAAAAGGGACGGGACGGGTGGATTGAACCGCAGAATATCGAACAAGGAACATCAGAATGTCGAAGGAGTCTGAGGTTGATCTCCAGGAACGGTGTATCGACTTTGCCGTTCGGATTC
>JADFHU010000793.1 GCA_022567055.1 Planctomycetota bacterium | reverse complement strand
GCGCTTTCTGGTTAGACAGAGATTTCGGTATTCCCAACACGTCTGCCGATCTCTTCGTGGGCGTGGGCGCCGGTCTTGCCCTGCTGCATCCGAGTGATGAGCAGCCCCTGCTCGGCAGCTCGGGGGTCATTGGCATGCTACGTACCCACGTCGGCTTGAGGTGGCTGGTGGAGAAGCGGATTATCTCCCTCGCCCTCTATGCCGATCACGCCTCCGACCCTTTTCATGAGGGAAGCCGCGACGGGAGTGACGATTGGGGCCGCAATACCCTGGGCATCGCCTTGGGGTACGGTCGTCGCTTTTGAGGGGATGCACCTCAGTGTGCTAAAACTCCGCCCTGGTTCAAAATCGCTCTCGCATAGGTGCCAGTCGGTGCACCACTCCTCGTGGTCGTAATCAGCGCAGCGGTTGTCGTTGTCGTAATCGATACGCCTAATTGCCCCAATTCACTGTTTCGATTACGATTACGATCACGACAACGACAACGATCGAGAATGTGACCCGGAAATGAACCAGCCTCGTATTCCGGCAAATACCACTGGATTATAGGACAATGCCTGGTATACTAGGCTCCGTCTGAGAACTCCGTCGTCAGGCCCGAGGGCGAGCAATTTTTCTGCCTGGCAAAGACGGCGAAGCAGGCGATGTTGGTTCTATCGTCGATGCAGCCGGATGCAGGCAGGCGAAAAAAGGGCCGCTCGAAGCCAGATCGGGCTTTCAGACAGAGCCTTGAATCATTGATCGCCTGAACAATCGGGCCATCGTAAGATGTCGTGAACTGGAGATATGGTGGATGACCGGCTGGAGGTGTTTGTGTCTGTTCATGTTGTGGCTTCCTGCCGATTTTGACTAGAAGTCATCCCAAAACCTGTTTTGAAACGAGATTGAGCGAAAAGGCCGCGGTCAAGGCGGAGGTGAAAAAGGCTCGGAGGCGTACTGAAGTACGTCGAGAACCTTTTTCACCGACAACGCCGATCCGCGGACTTTGCAGCCAATCGCAGCCGAAAGAGGTTTTGGGATGACTTCTAGATAAGCTCAGCAAGCCGTGTAGGTCTATGTGCCGCGTTCGGCCCTCCTCAAGTCTTGGCAGGGACGGTCTGGTAAGCGTATCGTGTAAATTCCGTTGCCAGGACAACATAAAATTTGATACAGGAGGAAACTGTCATGAAACGCAATTGGGTCATTCTCTTTTCTATCAGCTTAATGCTCTCGCAGGCCGCACTGGCCGGGGTGCCCGATGGCCTGGTGGCCTATTGGCCCTTCGACGAGGGCACCGGAGTCACCGCCTTTGATGAGAGCGGCAATGGCAACGATGCGGCGGTCGAAGGTGGGGCAACTTGGGTGGAGGGCCAACTTGGCAGCGCATTGCAGTTCAACGGCTCCAACGCCTATGTAAGAGCCCCTTATATCCCCTTCGACAGTCGCAGTCATACGGTGGCCATGTGGGTGAATACGCCGCGTACGGGTGGCGATCAAATGGTCGTCTTCGCCCAGGTTCAGAACCAAAGTAATAATCTGAGCCTGCACTATCGAGTCTACAACAACGGTACAATACGCATGGGATTTTATTCGAACGACGTGGATGCCTCTGCGGCCATTGAAGCGGACACATGGACCCATATCGCCTTTGTGTTCGGTATTGAAGACACGACGCAAAGAATCTACATCAACGGTGCACAGGTGGTCGAACGCAGTACAACGCCCTATCTCGGGACTCAAGGGGATACGCGCATTGGCCAGTGGAACAACAGTCAGTGGTTTAATGGCATGATCGATGACGTTCAGGTCTATCACAGCGCTCTGACAGAGTCTGAGATCCTTTCGATTATGGATGGACTGGGTGATGCCGGCGCTGCCGGCAACCCAAATCCAGAGGACGAAGCAGTGGACGTCTCCCGCGATGAATCACTTCGTTGGACAGCGGGAGAATTTGCAAACACCCATAACGTGTACTTTGGCGCCCTTTTTGCCGACGTCAATGATGCCACCACGGCCGATCCAATGGGCGTTTTGGCCGGGCAAGGATTGACAGATCCTGCCTTGGATCCCGGTCGCCTCGACTTTGATCGAACCTATTACTGGCGGGTGGATGAAGTGAACGGCGCCCCTGATTTTACCGTTATTGGGGGTGAGACCTGGAGTTTCACGACGGAGCCCATTGCCTACCCCGTGACCGACCTCACCGTCACGGCCTCCAGCTCATTCGGCGCTTCCGGGCCAGAGCAGACCATCGACGGATCTGGTCTGGTGGATGATCTCCATGGGGTTGACGCCGCCGACATGTGGATCAGCGGGGGTGTCCCGGCCACGATCGAATACGCCTTCGACCGGGCCTACAGGCTGCACGAGCTTTGGATCTGGAACTCGAATCAGCTCATTGAGTCCTTCGTGGGATTCGGCGCCAAAGATGTGGTCATCGAACACTCTCTCGATGGCGAGAACTGGACCGTTCTCGACGGCGTCGGGCCCTTGGCCCAGGCCCCGGGGAACGACACATATGCCGCCAACAA
>JADFHU010000149.1 GCA_022567055.1 Planctomycetota bacterium | reverse complement strand
GCCAGCGTCCAGAGACGATTCCCACGGCTCGTCTCCGAGCACACCTTGATCCCGACGAACTTGGAGAGCGCATAGCCGAAGATTTGACTGATCACGAAGGCCGTCTTGAGATCAACTTCCGATCCAAAAAACTGCAGGCCTTCGTAGGTCGCCGCCGAAAACGGCTTGCGGAAAGCATACATGCAGAAATAGACCGAGAACGAGACAACGGCCGCATAGAGGGTCAACACCGGTGTCGGAGATCGTTCCAGCCACCTTGTGATTCGCGATTTGTTCAGACTCATCGAAGAATCTTCTCTCTTTTCGGATCATAAGGCGATCTCAGAAATGCCTCGGCCGGGTAGCGAATCCCATCGTTCAGAATCTCAAAGCTGCCCTCCTTAATGAACACCGGGTTTATGATTCCGCCATCGGGTCTTTTTACATATCCCATGGCCACCGCGGCGCCTAGCGTCGGCCCGTAGGCCCCTGAAGTCGTGTAGCCGACGGTTTCACCGTTACACAGGATCGGTTCGCTGCCCCAAAGAGTCGGCTCGGGATCTTCGAGCACGAAGGCGACCAGTCGCTTGCGAATCCCCTGTTCCCTTTGTGTTAAAAGGGGCTCCCGTCCGATGAAATCGGTATCCCAATCGACGGCAAACGAAAGGCCGGCTTCGAGTGGCGTTTCATCGGAGGAAATGTCATGTCCCCAGGCGCGATAGGCCTTCTCGAGTCGCATGGCATTGATCGCGTAATGTCCCGCGTTTCTCAGATCAAACGCCTCGCCGGCCTTGACCACGGTGTCATAGACGAGCGAAACATTCTGGGACGGACAGTGAAGTTCCCAGCCCAGCTCTCCTACATAGGTAATCCGAATGGCCCGCGCCTCAGCTCCACCAATCGCGATGAGTTGGGCCGTCCCGAACGGGAAGGCTGGGTCGCTCAAATCGGACTCGGTCACTTTTTCCAAAAGTGCTCTTGAGTTCGGTCCCATCACACCGACCACTCCGAACTCAGTGGTCACGTCGACCAGTTCTGTGTTGGAACCTGGCGGAACGTGGCGATTTATCCATTCGAAGTCGTGAACGGTTTGCCCCGTCGAAGTGATGATATAGAACTCGTCCTCGGTCAGCCTGACCAGGGTTAGATCCGACTCGAAGGTGCCACGCTCATTGAACAGCCCGGTATATACCGTCTTGCCCAATGGCACATCGACATTGTTCCCGCACAGACGCTGGAGGCAGGCAACGGCGGCTGGACCTTTCAGCATGTATTTCGAAAAGGTCGATTGGTCGAAGATGGCGACGTTCTCCCGGCAGGCCTTAACTTCTTCTGCCACATAGGGCGCCCAATTCTGTTTCTGGAATGAATAGTCGACCCGTGGCTCCACGCCGGCCGGTGCAAACCAGTTCGCGCGTTCCCAACAGTTGGAAGACCCGAAACAGGCGCCTCGGCCGCTGAGCCGATCATGGAGCGGGGTCAGACGGATCCCGCGCCCGGTTTCCATCTCGCGGTTGGGCCAGGCCATCTGGTAATGCAATCCCAGAATCTCTGTCACCCGAGAGCACAAGTAGGAGCGGTCGTTCTGAATGGACGTAAACCGGCGAATATCGACCGACCACAGATCCATGGTTGGCGCTCCCTGCTCCAGCCACTCGGCCGCGTATTTGCCGGCGCCTCCGGCGCTCGCGATACCGACGGAATTAAACCCCGCGAGAACGAATACCCCTTCGACGCCCGGCGGTTCCCCCATGATGAAATTGTTGTCCGGCGTAAAACTCTCCGGACCGTTCACGAACGTTGGAAAATTGGCACGCTCCAAGACCGGAATGCGGTGTTTTCCCGCGCGGAATGGCTGCTCATATTTTTCCCAGTCCGGCTCGAGTAGTTGAAAACTGAAATCGTCCGGCACACGCTCGACCGTCCATGCGATCGAAGACTTCTGGAACGCTCCCAGCATGATCGAGCCATCGTCTTCCGAACGGAAATAGATCATCTCATTGGGATCACGGCCCACCGGCCGGTTCGCGTCCACCCCTTCGATCGGTTCGCTCACGATATAGTGATGCTCGACAGGGTGGAGCGGGATGTCGAGACCCATCTTCAACCCGAGTTGACGCGTCCACATGCCACAGCACAAGATCACCCAATCGGCAGCCACATCGCCACGGTCGCTACGGACTCCGCGCGCGCGGCCATCTTTCATGATCACGTCGTCAACACGCACCCCTTCAATCACCGCGGCCCCTCGATTCTTCGCTCCGGTTGCCAACGCGTTGACAACCCCCTCCGGCTTGACCTTGCCATCGTGGGGAAGCCAGACCGCGCCCAATACGTCACCGACCCGCATCAGCGGCCATCTTTCCCCCGCCTCGTCCCCTCCGATGATGTGGGCTTCTACGCCAAAGACCTCCGCCATCGCTGCTGTTCGCCGAAGTTGCGTCATGCGTTCTTCCGAAGTCCCCACGATGAGGCTTCCCACCTCGTTCCACCCGGTTTCGCAGCCGGTCTCTGATGCCAGCCTCTGGTAGAGTTCGACGCTGTATTTATTGATTCGGGTGAGGCTGTTCGAGGTGCGGAGTTGTCCCACCAGTCCTGCAGCGTGCCAGCTCGTGCCGCCCGCCAGTTTTCCCTGTTCGAGCAAGAGGACGTCTTTCCAACCCAGTGCCGTCAAATGATAGGCCATACTGCAGCCGACGATCCCCCCACCCACGATCACGACCCTGGCGGAGGTGGGGAGGATTTCATCTGTCGACATGAGTGCCTCCTTCATGGACATCATGGATTGCCTGCGATAGACTATCACGAATAGTTCTGTTACCCTAACCGCTATGGCACCCGGAGAACAGAAGTTTAACTTGATCATTTTCGACCTGGACGGCACCCTGGTCGACACCGAGGATCTTCATGTGGGATCCTTGATCATCGCGGCGCGGGAAAGAGGGTGTGAACTGAGCCTGGAGACGGGGAATGAATACATCATCGGTAAGCCATGGGACAGATCGTACCAAGAGATTCAGCGAGATCATCCTGATCTGTTTCATTCAAGTAAGGATTTGCAGGAAGCCTGCGGCCCACACTTCGATCAAATGATTGCATCTGGGAACGTCGCTATTCCCGAGTCGGTTCACCTCCTCGAAGAACTTTCAAAAGAAATGCCGGTGTGCATCGTTTCCGGATCATCCCGCGCCGAAGTCGCTTATTTTGTCGACTTTTTGAATATTTCGAAAAGGGTCGCGTTTTATCTGGGTAATGACGATTACCACGAAGGCAAGCCCGATCCGGGATGCTTTCTTGAAGCGGCCAGGTTAGCGGGTGTTGATCCGCACGAATGTCTCGTCTTCGAGGATTCCTTCGCCGGAGTCGCCGCGGCCAAGCGCGCCGACATGACCTGTGTAGCGCTCAAGCGAGAACCCAACACCCAGGATGTTTCACAGGCCGATCTCATCCTGACTAATCTTGCCGACTTCACCTTCCAAGGATTTGAATGATCCGACTCTGTTTTTATAGCTAATGGGATGGGCATGCTACAAAATACCGGAAACATGAAGATGAATTTTCAAACCCGAAACCCGTTCAACGGCGAAGTCATTGCCACCTATGAGTGCGACGATTTGGACGGCGTCAATGCGAAAATTGGGACGGTCAATGATCGCTTTAACGCGTGGCGCCGCGTCCCTCCAGGCGAGCGCGCCACTCTGCTGCAAAAGGCACTGACTTACTTCGACGCCAACCGTGACGTGATTGCTCGGGAAATCACCGGGCAGATGGGTAAACCGCTCCGCCAGGCGAAAAACGAGGTCGCCACCTTTTTTGAGCGTGCAGACTACCTGCTCACGACGGCCGAGGAAACGCTGGCGCCTGAGGCGCTTCCGGAAAAAGACGGACTCTGCCGCCGTATTGAGCATGTTCCTCTGGGGACAGTCATGATTTTCGCCGCCTGGAATTATCCGCTCCTGATTGCTGTGAACGGCGTCCTCGCAGCCTTGCTTGCCGGCAACTCGGTGGTGCTCAAACATGCACGGGCCACCCTCTCCATCGGCGAACATTTTGAGAAGGCCTTTGGCCGGATCGAAGGACACGAAGGGCTGCTTAAGCACATTGTGGCCGACCACGACACCTTGGCGGAGGTCCTTCAGGAATCCAACATTCATCACGTCGTGTTCACCGGTTCCGTCGAGGGCGGACAGGCCGTTTACCAAAGCACCGCCAAACGCGTCATCGAATGTCACCTGGAGCTTGGCGGCAAAGACGGCGCCTTTGTAGACGCAGATACTGACCCCGTTAAGTCTGCCGAAGTCCTGGTGGACGGAGCCATGTACAATGCAGGACAATCCTGCTGCGGCATAGAACGTGTTTACGCTCACGAAGAGAGCTACGACGTCTTTGTGGAGACATGTCGAGAGCTGATGACCGCCTACCGGTTAGGGGATCCGATGGAAGATGACACTGATCTAGGACCCTTGATTCATGCCAACGCCGCCGAAAAAATGGAAGCGCAGATGGAAGACGCCCGCAGGAAGGGCGCCCGCGTCTTGTGCGGCGGCAATAAACGCCTGATCGGTCACGGCACGTTTTTCGAGCCGACATTGCTTACCGACGTCACGCACAACATGGACGTCATGCGGGAGGAAAATTTTGGCCCCATCATGCCGGTGATGAAAGTCTCCGGCTACGACGAGGCCGTTGCACTCATCAACGACTCCCAATATGGTCTCACATCCGCCATATTCACTCGGGACGACCAGATGGCTGAACAGTTTTCCGTGGACGCAAACACGGGAACGGTGTTCCGGAATCGTTGCGACTACCTGGATCCCGCCTTACCGTGGACGGGCGTCAAGGACAGCGGTAAAGGTTCCGGGTTATCGCGTTTTGGTTTCTATGGTCTGACGCGTCGCAAGGCCATTCATTTTCGCCAGAAATTATGAGGGAGCTCCACCGTGAATGAAGTCGAGCGGAATAAACTTGAGCAACTCAGAAAAGAAGACGTGAGGCGCGTAAAGGTCGCGTTCACCGACATCGACGGCGTGCACCGAGGTAAATTGATCGATCTCGACAAGTTTGCTTCCATTCTAGAAAATGGCGGCGGCTGGTGCGATTGTGTTCTCGGCTGGGATATCAACGACCAGCTTTACGACAACGCGTCATTTACAGGCTGGCATACAGCCTTTCCTGACGCACGCTTTGGTATTGATCTTTCAACGGAGCGGCGCCTCGAAGATGAGGATGACATTCCCTTCTACCTGGTGAGTCTTGCTGATGAAAGCGGTGGGCTCCACGACATCTGCCCGCGCAGTCTCCTGCGGCGGGTGCTGGAGAAGGCCGAGGCCATGCAGCTCGGAGTCCATATGGCCTTTGAGTATGAGTTCTTAATCCTAGATGAAACACCGAACTCGATACGCGAGAAAGGCTTTCGCAACCTTAAACCCCTTACACCCGGAAACTTCGGGTACTCTCTGTTACGTACCAATACGCATTCAGATCTATTCGGGGAATTCATGGTTTACTGTGAAAAAATGAAGTTCCCCTTGGAAGGACTGCATTGCGAAACCGGACCGGGCGCCTGGGAGGCGGCTCTGAGGTTTGACAAGGCCCTCCCCATGGCGGATAGTGCGGCCCTGTTCAAGACCTTCTCTAAGAGTTTTTTTCAGAAGCGAGCCCTGCTGGCGACTTTTATGGCCAAGTGGTCCATGGATTATCCGGGGCAGAGCGGGCACGTCCATCAGTCGTTGTTTGATCTCGATAGCGGCTCGAACCTCTTTTATGACGCCGACGGCGAGCACAACATGAGTACTATGATGCGGCATTACATAGGTGGGCAGCAGAAGTTTCTCAGAAGCTTTCTCTGCATGTTCGCGCCAACCATCAACTCGTATACTCGCCTGGTTAAAGGCTACTGGGCCCCGACGGCGGCCACCTGGGGGATTGACAATCGTACCACCGCCTTGCGGGTGATCCCAGGGTCTTCTAAATCTCAGCGCGTGGAATTTCGTCTCGGATCGGCGGACGGCAATCCATATCTCGTCTCGGCCGCGATCATCGCCGCGGGCTTAGCCGGAGTCGAACAAGAGCTGGAGCCGACGGAGGCCCTCACCGGGAACGCCTATGAGCAGGAGGAGGGTCTTCCCCCGGAACTGCACCTTGCGAGCAACCTGCGCGACGCGGTACGAGATTTCCAGGCCTGCCCGCAAGCGGCTGAATTCTTCGGGGCCGCATTTGCCGAACATTACGCATCATCCCGGCTCTGGGAAGTGCGTGAGCATGAACGCCAGGTAACCGATTGGCAATTAGAGAGATACATGGAGATTATTTGACAAAATGCAGCCTGGTTCAAAATCGTTCTCGCATAGGTGCCAGTCCGTGTACCACTCCTCGTGGTCGTAATCAGCGGAGCGGTTGTCGTTGTCGTAATCGATACCCCTGATTGCCCCAATCCCATGTTTCGATTACGATTACGATCACGACAACGATCGGGAATGTAACCCGGAAATGAGCCAGGCCCAAAATGCAGCAATACAATTTCCCTACCACGATTTATTTTGGCGACGATGCCCTGGAGTCGCTCGCCCGTGCCATCAAAGACAAGGGGCACCAGAAGATGCTTCTGGTCACCGATAAAACACTCACCTCACTGGGGTTGGCGAATCAGGTCGCCGACGTTTTACACACCAGCGGAGCCGAGATCGTTCTTTTTGACCATGTTCATCCCAATCCCCTTGAGGAGGATGTCGAAAAAGGATCAGACGCTTTCACCTCCACTGGCTGTGACAGCATCGTTGCCCTCGGTGGCGGCAGTCCGATGGACGTCGCGAAAGTCATCAATGTCGCCACGACCCACGCCGCACCCCTGTCGCAATATGACGACGCCATTGGCGGTGGAGATCGAATCATCAATCCAATGGCTCCCCTGTACGCTATCCCTACCACCTCGGGAACCGGCAGCGAGGTAGGGCGGGCCGGCGTGATTGTTCTGCGGGAAACGAAGAGAAAGACAATCATCTTCGCCCCGGCCCTGATGCCCCGTATTGCCGTACTCGTCCCCAGACTGACGGCGGGGTTACCGCCGCATATTACCGCCGCTACCGGGATCGACGCCTTTACGCACTCTCTGGAGGCTTATCTTGCGCCCAGGTTCCATCCCTTGGCTGACGGCGTGGCGCTTGCAGGCATGCGCATTTGTATTCGTCATCTGGAAACCTGCTGCAAAGACGGGCAGAATCTGGACGCCCGGGGTCGGATGCAACTGGCCTCCTCCATGGGCGCTACCGCGTTCCAGAAAGGCCTGGGCATGATCCACTCCCTGGCTCACCCTCTCTCCGCCCATCACGACACGCATCATGGACTGGGGATTGCGCTGCTGCTGCCGGATTCCATCGAATTTATCGAAAACAGCGATTTGGACAACAATCAGAAGGAACGCATCACCGATGTTCTCGACCTATTTGAAAAGTCGGGTCTGGCCCGGCAAACGCTCGCGGAGACCTGCCGCAATTGGTTTGCTCAACTGGGCATCACCTTTGGTTTGAGTCACCACGGTATTCCTGAAGACAACCTCGCATTTCTCTCCGCGGAAGCATTTGAAGATCCCTGCCATCGCAGCAATATCATCCCGGTGACGCAGCCCGATCTTTTAAGTGTCTATCAAAAGGCATATCCATAGTGCGTGTTGGTCTCTTGCTTTGCGATCACACCATACCCTCCTTGAGGCACATCTCCGGGGATTACTCCGATATGTTCACGGCCATGATGCGAGTGCATGCGCCCGATGTGGAGCTGGAAATCTACGACGTTCAAAAGGGCGATTATCCGCCTGACCTCGACACCTGTGACGGTTACGTATGCAACGGATCCGCCGCTTCGGTATACGATGACGAGAGTTGGATCCGCCATCTTGAAGCATTTGTTCGCCGTTTATACCGAGAGAAAAAAAAGTTGGTCGGCATTTGCTTCGGTCAGCAAGTCATGGCCCGGGCACTGGGTGGGCAGGTTGCCAAATCGGACCAGGGCTGGGGCGTCGGTGTTAAAGCAGCTCATGTGGTCCGGCGTCGGCCGTGGATGAACCCGGCTGCGGAGTCATTCCGCTTGCTGCTGAGCCATCAGGATCAGATTGTCAAGTTACCTCCCGATGGAGAGGTGCTGGCCGAAAACGCGCATTGCACAGTTTCCATGTTTCAGGCCGGAGATTCCTTTCTAGGTATGCAGGGTCACCCCGATTTCACCAAGGAATACGCCAAGGCTCTAATGCACATGCGTAAGGACAGCATTGGCAAAGAATGCCTTGAAAAGGCCGACGAAACTCTGGCTCAGAAGCTGGATGTTGGGCTGATCGTTTCCTGGATCGTCCATTTTATCAAGAGTTAGGGATCGGCCAGAAATTACTTGGACAATTTGGGGTCCAAGTGTGCCCCATACTGGGAAGAAACAAGGATGGGGGACAGTCTTTTAAAAGACTGTCCCTTCCAAGCTCTCTTAAGCGACACCACAGGCGTAGCTGTTCTACGTCGCGGATGTCGCGATTGAGAAGCGATCAAAGATGGGGTGCAATTGGGCATTCAAAAGTCCAAGTTATTTCTTGCCGGTCCCTCAATTACCAGAACATCGACTCCCGAACCGATTTGATTAAGGCTCGGAAATCGTCCGGGAAGACGTGTCCGATACTCCCAACGCGAAAGGTGTCCACATCGGTCACCTTCCCGGGATAAATCACGAATCCCCCTTTTTTTAACCGCGTGTAAAACTCCTTGAAGGTATAGTCGGGTGAGTCCGGATTGTAAAAAGCGGTGATGATGGGTGACTGCAGCGCGCGGGGTAAGAGACAAGGGATGCCAAGTCCCTCCATACCCTCGACCAGAATGCGGTGGTTTTCGCAATAGCGTGCATGTCGGGCGGGAATACCCCCTTCTTCTTCGAGTTCCACCAGGGCCTGGGCGAACGCGCGCACCGTGTGCGTCGGAGAGGTGTAGCGCCACTTACCTCGGCTCTGCTCCATGGTGCGCCATTGATCGAATAGGTCGAGCGAGAGGGAACGCGCCTGGCCCTCGCAAGCCTCGAGACGCTCCTGCTTGCAGATGATGAAGCCAAATCCAGGCACACCTTGAATACACTTGTTGGCGCTGCTAATGATGAAATCAATGCCCAAGACAGCTATGTCCATGGGCATGCCTCCAAAGGTACTCATGGCATCGACGATGAAGATCCGCTGGTAGCGTTTCACCACGTCGCCCACGGCTTCAATCGGATTTAGCATGCCGGTTGTCGTTTCGGCGTGGACCATCACCACATGTGATATTTTCGGGTCTTTCTTCAAGGCCATCTCCACCGCCGCCGGATCGGGAGGGGCAATTTCACCCGAATCTTCCACGAGGTGATCGATTTGCAGTCGCGCCGCGATCTGGGCCAGCCGCTTCCCATAAGCACCGTTAGCCAGAACCAGCAATCGACCGTCATCCGGCACTACCGTACCCAGGGTCGCTTCAACGGAAAAAGTGCCGCTTCCCTGCAAGGGGACGCACACATGGCTGTCACCTGCATGGGCAATCTCAAGCAATTGCTCACAGATATGTCGATTCAATTCTATAAAATCAACATCACGGGAGCCATAATCGTGCAACATAGCCTGCTTGACGCTTGTTGACGTTGTCAAAGGCCCCGGGGTCAACAGGTAAGGATCTCCCGTAGGTGACTTTGCAAAATCAGATGATGCTGCATTCAAACCCACATCTGAAGCCATATTTCTGCCTGTAGTTTTGATAGTGTATTGGTTTATCTTCCATTATATCGTCAGGCTAAGCCAGCGACATTATTAGGGCGATAATGCAAAAATAGTATTGCCCAAAACT
>JADFHU010000148.1 GCA_022567055.1 Planctomycetota bacterium | reverse complement strand
AGCTGGACCACCTTTTCATCGGCGGCGGCATGTCGGTGACCTTCCTCCACGCCCTGGGAAACGCCACTGGGGCGTCTTCGGTGGAAACGGACCGCTTGGATTTCGCCAGGGAATTGATGGAGCGTGCCGCCAACGCGAATATCAAAGTCCACCTGCCCCAGGACCTGGTGGTGGCCGACCGGTTTGACGCCGATGCCCCGCAGGTAAAGACGGTGGCGGCAGACGCCGTTCCCGACGGGTGGTACATCATGGACGTGGGCGATGCCACCGCCCGTGATTTCTCCCAACACCTGGCCCGTTGCAAGACCATCATCTGGAACGGCCCCATGGGTGTGTTCGAGATGCCCAGGTTCAGCCAGGGCACCCGGTTGGTGGCCAACGCGATTGCTGGTCTTCCGGATGTGACCACCGTGGTGGGCGGCGGCTCCACGGCCGAGGCCATCGAAGAGTTGGGCCTGATGGACCGGATGACCCACGTATCCACCGGCGGCGGCGCCTCATTGGAATTCATGGAGGGCAAGGAATTGCCCGGCATTGCCGCTCTGCCCGACGAAATTCGCCCTGCCGAAACGCCGCCTGGCGATTAAGATATTTTTTGGGTATAGTTCCCGCTAGTAGTAGGCTGAACCATGATTGACCAAGAACAACTGCGCGACTGTTACGTATCCACGCCCTCCAAGATCATCATGCTGGTGGTCGACGGATTGGGCGGGCTAGCCCATCCCGATACCGGCCTGTCAGAATTGGAAACGGCCCATCTGCCAAACCTGGATGCCATGGCCCAGGAGAGCGCCTGCGGGTTGACCACTCCGGTCCTGCCCGGTGTGGCGCCTGGCAGCGGTCCCGGCCACCTGGCCCTTTTTGGATACGACCCGCTGAAACACATCATTGGCCGGGGCGCATTGGAGGCCCTGGGGATAGAAACGCCGCTAAATCCCGGCGACGTGGCGGCCCGGGGAAACTTTTGCCTGGTTGACGGAGATGGCCTGTTGGTAGACCGGCGGGCAGGTCGCATCCCCACCGAGTTCAGTGCTCCCCTTTGCGAAAGGTTAGACCGTATCCGGGTTCCCGGCGTCGAGCTGAATGTTTACCCGGTGCAAGACTACCGGTTTGTGCTGCGGCTGAGGGGAGATGGCCTTTCCGAACGGATCACCGAGACCGATCCCCAGGTGGTTGGCGTACCACCCCTTACGGTGGAAGCCCTGGAGCCCCAGGCCGAAAGCACTGCCGCCATGGTCAATGATTTCCTGGCCCAGGCCAAACAACTGCTGGCCGAAGAAGAACGGGCAAATATGGTGATGCTTCGCGGTTTCGCCCAGCTTCCCAACCTGCCTCCCATGGGCGGCGTTTACCGTCTGAACCCAGCGGGCATCGCCGCCTACCCCATGTACCGGGGCCTGGCCACCGTTTCCGGCATGCGGGTGATTCCCACGGGCAAGACATTCGCCGACGAAGTGGAGACCTTGCACCAGAACTACCAAGACCACGACTTCTTCTTCATTCACTACAAGCCCGCCGACGCCGCCGGAGAGGATGGCGACTTCGATGCCAAAGTGAAGCGGCTGGAAGAGTTGGATCCGCTGATCCCCGAGATTCGGAAGCTGAATCCCGACGTGTTGCTGGTGGCGGGAGACCACGCCACCCCAGCAATCATGGCCAGCCACAGTTGGCATCCGGTGCCGTTCATGCTGCATTCCAAGCTCACCAAGGGCGAAGGCATCAAGGCCTTCGACGAACGCTCCTGTAGCCAAGGCTCCGTCGGGAGCATCCTAGCCACCCAGGTTATGCTTCTGGCCATGTCCCACGCGGGCAAGTTGACCAAGTTCGGCCCTTAAACCGGCACCGCATTTAACTCCACTATGTCACCACTGTGAGGTAACCCCATGCCCACTTCCATGGTTGCCGGCAATTGGAAGATGAACACCACCCTGGCCCAGGCCGTCGAGTTGGCGGCGGGTGTCAGGGATGGCGCGGGTAGCTTGGCCGGTGTCGATATCGTCTTGTGCCCGCCCCATATCTCATTGCAGGCGGTGGCGGAGGCAGTTAGGGGGTCTGCGGTGAAAGTGGGCGCTCAAAACATGCACTTTGAAACGACCGGGGCATTCACCGGAGAGATTAGCAGTGCCATGCTGAAGGAAGTGGGCTGCACCTATGTCATCCTGGGACACTCTGAGCGCAGACACCTGTTTGGTGAGGCGGAGACAATGATCAACAAGAAAGTGCACGCCGCGATTTCCGGGGGTCTGTTGCCCATCCTGTGCGTCGGGGAACTCTTGGGACAGCGGGAGGCCGGGGAAACCGAGGCGGTCATCGAGAGGCAGCTCCAAGAGGGCTTATCACAGGTCGGAGTGGAAAAAATGGCCGCCGTGACCATTGCCTATGAGCCCTGCTGGGCCATTGGCACGGGAAAAACGGCCGCGCCTCAACAGGCACAAGAAGTACACGCGTTTATCCGCAAGACGCTGGAGGGCCTGTACGGTCGTTCACTCGCGCAGGAATCGCGCATTCAGTATGGCGGCTCCGCCAATCCAGGCAATGCGGCAGAACTGCTCGAGCAACCGGATGTCGATGGTCTGCTGGTGGGCGGCGCAAGCCTGAAGGGCAAGGACTTCCTAGCCATCGTCGATGCGGCAGGCTAGGCTCTGTCTGAAAACCCCGTCGTCGTCAGATCGGGTTTTCAGACAGAGCCCGGTGCTTTGCCGGGGAGGATTCTCGCGGCGAGGGGCATGACGGTAATGCTTGATGTGTATTCGTTATGGATTTGAGTTCAATTGTTGAGGCATGATTATGGTATCCCTCCCCTGTCTGGCAGTCGGTTTTCTGATGAACCTTGTGGCTGTCCTGTTTGTGTTGACGTGTATCGTCCTGATTCTGATCATCCTCATTCAAAAAGGCCGAGGGGGAGGACTCAGTTCCGCATTCGGTGGCGGTGGATCAGGTGGCGTGCTGGGAACGAAGACGGGGGATTTCCTCACCTGGGTAACCATCTCCCTGGTGGGCGTGTTTCTCGTTTTGGCCCTGGTCATGGCGAAGTTCTATCGCCCCACAAAGCCACCGGAACCGTCGATGCCGCAGGCCGTGCAAATCGACACGAGTCGTCTCGATACAGGGTCGACCACAGCGGAAACGAACGGCAGCGGAACAGACGCCAATGAGTAGTCTATGGAGAAGTCCAAGACTCGACCGACCACCACCGGCCGAGTCGCCTCGATGGCTTCGGCACACTGCGAGCTTAAGAATAAAGGCGACGCGATGATCAAGAGCATGACCGGGTATGGAGAAGCCAGTGGTCAGGTCAATGGTGTTGACTACAGCGTGGAAATAAAGGCCGTCAACAACCGCTATCTGCGTGCCATCATAAAACTCCCGGAGGCGGTTACCTTTCTAGAAGAACGCATAGAAAAGCTTCTGCGGGAACACCTTAGGCGCGGCACGGTCAACTACACGTTGCGCGTCCGAAGTTCTGCCGTGGACGACCTATTTGAAATTGACGAGAAGGCGCTGCGGAGCGTTACTCAGAGATTGTCAGAAATCCAGAGGAGCGCCCAGATGGAGTGCACTTTCGACATATCGAACCTGCTCAACCTACCGGGTATCGTGAGTGCGCCCATGCCCACGAAAGAGACGAGGGAGCAGATCACCGAGGGTGCTCTAGCCCTCTCACGAGAGGCACTGACACGGGTTAATGAGATGCGCACGGAGGAGGGACGCTTCCTGGCGGCAGATCTGGAGTCTCAATGTGAAGCGATCAAGGCAGATCTGGAGATTATAAGTGGCCGGCGAGCGGTGGTCATGGAGGAGCACGCCGAAAAAATCAAGAGACGGGTGGATGGCCTGCTTGCCGAGGCCAAACTGGAACTGGACCAAGAGACATTGGCCCGAGAAGTGGCCATACTGGCGGAACGCTCGGATATCGCCGAGGAACTGGCCCGCTTGGAGGCTCACCTCCACCAGTTCGAGCAAACCTGTCGTTCGGGAGACGGCGACCAGGCCGGTCGACGCCTCGAGTTCATCGGGCAGGAATTGTTGCGTGAAGCCAATACCATTGCCAGCAAGGCAAATGATTTGGAGATCGGCACTCGGGTCGTGAACATGAAGTGTCATATTGACCGTATCAAAGAGCAGACACTGAATGTTGAATAGAGCCGCGTGCATCAAGGCAGCCGATTCCAGGGAGTGTCACGAGGTGAAGGTGCCGGACAAAAGAGGCAAGGTCATTGTGATTAGCGGACCCTCGGGCGTGGGCAAGGGCACCATCTGCGCAGAGATTCTGAAGCGAGTGGACGACACGTGCCTCAGTGTCTCGGCGACGACCCGAGAGAGGGCAGCCGCGGAAATAGAGGGGAAGGACTACTACTTCCTGACCAGAGAGACGTTCGAGGGTCGGAGGGCCGGCGGCCTGTTCTTGGAGTGGGCCGAGGTCTTTGGCAACTACTACGGTACCCCGAAAGACAAGCTGAATGAAATGCTCACGACCGGTAAGAGCGTCTTGTTGGAGATCGACGTGCAGGGAGGAAAGCAGGCCAAGGCGGCCTATCCGGACGCCATCATGATCTTCATCTTGCCGCCTGACGAGCACGCCCTCTACACCCGCATCCAAGGGCGAGGCAGAGACAGTGAAGACAGCGTTCAGGTCCGTCTCAGCGAGGCTCGTGCTGAGACATCAGTCGCCTGGGATCACTACGAACACAGAGTCGTCAATGACGACCTAGAACAGGCGGTCCACGCAATCGTACGGATTATCCGGGCGGCATCAGCCGCCTGTTGACCATAAGGGACCGGCAAGATTCGCTACAACCATTGGAGATAGACGATGCTAGAAGCACTCAAAAGTGAAGAGCTTGTGAACAAAGTAGGTGGCCGATTCAAATTGGTCGCTCTCATCCAGAAACGGATGCAAGAGTTGATCCAGGGAGGACGTCCCTTGATCGACGACGCTGAAGGCCGGAGCATGATGGAGATTGTCACCCAAGAGATCCTGCAGGACAAAATCATGATTGACGGCCTTGATATTACGCCGGAAGACCGGGACCCCGATCAGCTCCCCTAGGAGACCGACGGCGTGGCGGAAAAACCCAAGATCTTGCTCGGCGTAACGGGTGGCATCGCCGCCTACAAGGTGGTGGGCCTGGCCAGCCAACTCTGTGCTGAGGGGGCCAGCGTCAAGACGGTCATGACGCACAACGCGACGCAGTTGGTCGGCCCCATGAGTTTCGAGGCAGTGACTCACGGCCCCGTGCACACCGACCTGTGGGAAGATGTGACAGAGGACAGCGTCGAGCACATCGATCTCGTGGATTGGGCCGACATCATAGTGGTCGCCCCTGCCACCGCCAACATCATCGGCAAGATCGCGCACGCCATCTGCGATGACCTGCTCAGCACCATCCTCTGCGCCTGTTGGAAAAAACCCGTCATGATCGCTCCGGCAATGAATGTCAACATGTGGGACAATCCAGCCGTGCAAAAAAACATTGAAACCATCTCGTCGATGGGGTTTACGATCGTCGGACCACAGGAGGGACCTCTGGCCTGTGGCGTCGTCGGCATGGGTCGCATGGCCGAGCCGGAACAGATCCAGGCGGCCATTGGACAGTTCGTTGCCAAGACCTGAGAAGCTTCACAGGGGACGCAACGATGCGAATTCTAATCACCGCCGGCGGAACGCGAGAGTACATTGACTCCGTCAGATTCATCTCGAATGCCAGCAGCGGAAAAATGGGGGTTGCCCTGGCCCGTTGTGCGTTGGGTAGAAAACATCACGTCACGCTGCTGACCGCCTCTGTCTCCCTAGCGCTTCCTGCCGCAGCCCAACGGCATCAGGTGGTCAGTGCCCATGATATGTATGAAGCCGTCAAGGCGCTATTCCCCCAGTGCGATTGCTTGATCATGTGCGCCGCGGTTTCAGACTACACGGTTCGAAAACGAGCCCAAACGAAGCTCAAGAAAACGAAAGAGGCTCTGACACTGAAATTAGAGCCGACGGTAGACATCCTGCAATGGGCCAGCAATAACAAGGGAATGAGGGGCAAACAGCAGAAATTCGTGTGCGGATTCGCCTTGGAAGATGAGAATCTTCACGAGAACGCAGAGAAAAAAATGGCCGAGAAGCATCTCGATATGATCATTGCAAACTCCTCAGCGGCCATTGGAGCCGACACGTCCGCCATTTCAGTAAAGGTCCCATCGCTGGCCTGGAGAGACTATCCAGCCGCCACCAAGACAATCAACGCCCGGCGCATCGTGCGCGTCATCGAAGCGTGTGTGCGGCCCGCGGAGGGTATCGAGTGACGCGCTAGCTCCCGCCGGCATAGAGCTCCCGATACACGCTCAGCACAGAATAACCATTAAACAGGGCGTGAACAAAAATGGCCTGCCAAAGGGACCCACTTTTTTCGTAGGCGTAGCCGATACCCATGGACAGCACAAACAGCGCGGGCCAGTGGGCTATATCGGGATGGACCGCAGCAAACAGCACAGAACAGGCGCCAATGACCAACCAGGGCCAGTCGAGGTAGGACCGCAGCATAGATTGAAGAATCCCCCTAAACAACATCTCTTCCACCAAAGGGGCCACGACCACGGCGAGCAGCAGGACCAACAGCCTTGAGATCACCTGGGGATGTTTGATCAGTACGTCCAACTCCTCATGCTGCTTCATTTGATACTCCGGGCCATCCACCTGTTGACCCACATAGGTCGTCAGTGCGATCGCGGCCAGCACCAAGGGCAGGAGGGTGAATAGCACGACAACGGACTGAGCCAGGTCGATGTGCAATCGTCGGACGCTCAGTCCAAAACCCTTGATGCCACGCACGAAGGTTCTCCACACGACGACCAAAATGAGAAGAATGGTCAGCAGCGACGCCAGACACATGACACTGTTGCGTACTATCCAAGCCTGCCATTCGGGGAGTGTTGTTGTCAACCCGGCCAAAGTCCAAATAAGCAGCGAGGGCAAAACTTGCCAGACCAGCAACAGGACCAACAGAAACGCAGGCGTCAACGCATTGCGTCGGACCGGGGTATGACGCAGGGCATGGCGACCGAGTGAGGTTTTCAAGAGCCAGGAGGCAAAGAGCATGACACCGGAAAAACAAAACATGATTTCAGGGCCAATCACGCCAATCAAATCACTCATTGTCTTTCAAACATCCAATGCCTCGTTCAACGACCGCTGAATTGCTTCTTGATGCCAGGGGTCATGTCCCGAACCGCCAAAATGAATTGCCAGGAACCAGCGCATGCAGTACAGTTGGTCGCCGAAGTATTGCAGAATGGAGCCTGCTTTTCAAGGGATTTAGGGAATGGATGTATTTCGCATCGAAGGTCCCGTACAGCTCAAGGGACAGATCAGAATCAACGGTTCGAAAAACGCAGCTCTGCCTATCATGGCGGCGACGCTGCTGGCAGCGGGTCCTTCGACCATCCAGGATGTACCGGATCTCTCGGACATTTCTATCTGCAAACGCCTGCTAAGAGAACTCGGCTGTCACGTCGAAACCCAATCAGACGGAAGCGTCCGGATTGATGCCACCACGATTGACAATCCGGTGGGCGAATATGACATCGTGAGGAAGATGCGTGCCAGCATCTGTATACTGGGTCCACTCGTGGCCCGCTGCGGACGAGCAGAGGTGTCAATGCCCGGTGGGTGTGCCATTGGAGATCGACCGATCAACATCCATCTGCGGGGTCTGATGGAACTCGGCGCCAAGATCCATCTGGAGAACGGAAACGTGGTGGCGGAAGCGCCCCGGGGACTGAAGGGGGCGGAGATCTTCTTAGGGGGGGCCTATGGCTCAACGGTCTTGGGGACGGCGAACATCCTCATGGCGGCCACATTGGCGCAGGGCCACACCATGATCGAATCGGCGGCCTGTGAACCCGAGATCGCAGATCTAGCCCATTGCTTGAATGCCATGGGCGCCAAAATCACCGGCATCGGGTCCCCCAGACTGGAAGTCGAGGGGGTGAAAGAACTCCAACCTGTCACCTATCGCATCATTCCCGATCGCATCGAAGCGGGCACCTTTATGGTGGGCGCGGCCATTACGCAAGGCCGCTTGGATCTGACCAACTGTCTCACCAAAGATCTTATGGCAGTCGTGGACACCCTCAGACGGATCGGCGTCACGGTAGACACCCATCAAGACGGCTGCACCGTCGCCTTTTCAGGCAGAGTGAAACCGGCGGACATTACCACACACCCCTATCCAGGGTTTCCGACGGACTTGCAAGCGCAATTCATGGCCCTGCTGGCCTTGGCCGAAGGCAACAGCATCATCATCGAAAAGATCTTCCCGGACCGCTTCATGCACGTGGCGGAAATGAATCGCATGGCGGCCAACCTACGCAAGGAAGGTCCCGCGGTCGTGGTGGCCGGCGTGGATCGACTCATTGCTGCGCCAGTCATGGCCTCGGATCTGCGGGCGTCCGCGGCCCTCGTCCTGGCAGCACTCGCCGCCGAAGGAACAACCACTATCAACCGGGTCTATCACATTGACCGAGGGTATGAGCGAATTGAAGAGAGGCTAAATCCGGTGGGAGCGAAGATCGTGCGGGAAAGCGTGTAAGGGAGCGGCAAGAAATAACTTGGACTTTTGAATGCCCAATTGCACCCCATTTTTGATCGCTTCTCAATCGCAAAATCCGCGACGTAGACAGCTACGCCTGTGGTTTCGCTCAATCGGGCGCGACCAAATATGGGGCACACTTGGACCCCAAATTGTCCATTTTATTTCTTGCCGATCCCTAATCTCAAACGAAGCGACATCGACGTGAAAAGGAGGTACTGGCCGAGTCGAATGTCAGTGGATCCAATTGAGCGCATAGAACCCACCGATCAGCAGAACGACAAATGCCAGCGACAACCAGTTGAAATGCCGCTCAATGACGGGTCGAATGCGTTCACCCTTCCACCCCATCAGACCCGCGACCAAAAAGAATCTGGCGGAACGGCTCAGGGTCGAGGCAATGAAGAACCCAGGAAAACTGATGCCAGCCACGCCAGCAGAAATCGTGCAGACCTTGTAGGGCAGCGGCGTGAAACCACAGGCAAACACGATCCAGAATCCGTAACGCTCATAGTAGTCGGCAAAAGCGCTAAAGTTTTCCGGCGTCAACTTGGCCCAAGCAAGATGGGAAAAGGCCCATTGGTGGATCGCCTCCCAGCAGAAGGCGCCTATCAAGTAGCCCAGAATGCCACCCAGTACCGAGGCAATGGAACAGGCTAACGCAAATCGGACCCACTTCTTGGGAGCGCCCAAGGCCAGAGGCCCGAGCAGCACATCGGGGGGGATCGGGAAAAAACTCGACTCTGCGAAACTCAGGCAGAACAGCGCGGTCCCCCCATGCTTGGTGTTTGAAAAATGGATGACCCAGTCATACAGACGCCTGTGCACATGCCACCAAGGCACAGACTGCGGCTCTGCTCCCGACTGACTGTCCTCGGCCCGCGCTGTCTGTTTGTCGGTCACAGTGATGTCCTAAGAGCACAATTGCCTGATTTTGGGCCAAGAGTAGGGATCGCCTGGTAGAATGTCAACGTGCAAGTTTGGGGACCGGCAAGAAATAACTTGGACTTTTGAATGCCCAATTGCACCCCATCTTTGATCGCTTCTCAATCGCGAAATCCGCGACGTAGGACAGCTACGCCTGTGGTTTCGCTCAATCGGGCGCGACCCAATATGGGGCACACTTGGACCCCAAATTGTCCAACTTATTTCTTGCCGATCCCTAACGAGCGGAATCTTTTGGCCGAGGGACCCCTGCGTCGAGTTGGACTGGCTTTTCGACCTGGGCGGCGAGGGGCCGACGAGGTGTTGCGTCTC
>JADFHU010000792.1 GCA_022567055.1 Planctomycetota bacterium | reverse complement strand
ATCCTCTGGTAGTGCTCTTGAGTCACCAGATAGGTGTCGATGTAAAATGAGCTTAGCACAACCTCATGGGGTGCCGCATCAATCTCATCCTTGTCCCCCATGGTGAATCGGCCCCCTGGAATCTGAACCATCTCGATCCCGGATTCAGTCGCCGCTTGGATCGGTCTATTGCTTGATGTCTGCGAGTTATCAGCCGGGGTCTTGCGTTTGCAGCCTTGCAGTTGGACCAAGAGGCCTGATAGAACCAAAACAACCAGAAAACTGTTTCTCATGGTACTTGACTTCCTATTCGTAGCTGACTTCTAGTAATTTGGCCATATTTCATAGCCGTCAGGATTCCGAAGGCACTCCCTGCACATCTCTCTGATCTGCCTGGTTATCTCGGCTGCCTGGGGATTATCCACACCTCGATAACCCGCCTCGTGAAAGAGCTTCCTGACGATTCTGTGAGACTGTGCGAGGACGTCGTCCTGCGCGCCGCCCATCGCTCTCCACTGTTTGCCAAGCTCCAGGCAGGCTTCGAGGTTTCCAGGCTCTTTATCTCGAGTAAGGGCCTTCGTCTTACGCGCCAACTGGTCCGCGTATCCCAGCGTTTTCATATGCTCTCGGGCCCGGGTGTATTGTTCTCGTAACTCCTTCGCTATCTCCGCCATGCTATCGATAAATGGCTTCAACTCGCCTGCGGATTTTCCGGCCGATTCCAGAAACTCAATCATATCATCGGCAAAATCCTGATACTCTTCGATCCTCTCTACATGGCGCGCCACGAAATACACCATGTCATCGACGGCTCCCTCGACATACCTTCTTTTATCCACTTCCGCGCCGGCCCTGAAAACCTCTTCTATTGCCTCGGTACATCCACACGTACAGGCACGCCTAATCCCGTCGGCGCCACGTCTGTGATGCGTGCGCAGCTCACGGCCCGAAACGTCGAGTATTGCTTCGAACATTTCTCTGCCCAGCGATTCCCTCATAATGTCCACGGGAGCGGAAACCGATAGGGGCGTACCTTTTCTCTCCGTGAAATAGATAATGGACTCTCCTTTGGGCGGTATTTTCTTGCCAAGACGATAGACGGCTGCCTCTCCATCAAACCAGACGGGATACGTATATGAGCCCACGCCGCCGCGCCAGATGTTCTGTTTGGACTCTCTGAACACGAAGGTAGTCTTTATCCCGCCTTCGCGTAATTGAGTCTTCCATTTCGCCTGAAAAGGTCTCTTCCAGCTTACGATAATGTCCCTTTCCAGATAAGACCGTTTCAATTCTTCTTTATGCCAGATACCTGGCGCATTAAGTAGAGCTAAATAGAGGTTCTGGCCATTATTTCTAAAATCGACAGATTCAATAAGCCCCGGCTTTTGCTCATCATTCTCCAGCGAAAGGGACAGTTCCTGATTTCCTTCGGGCCAGGTGAGAACCAGCATGCAGTCCTCCCCCTTCAACAATCCCAGCAAGAAGTTTTCGCATGGAATGTACAGTTTTTCCAGAGAAGGATATCGTCTCGGATCGAATATGAGATCGTCGCCGATAAAACTGGGGACCACGCCATAGTCTATGCTACTGACTATGCTTACACCCTTCATGTTCTCGGTCGGTTTGAACACGACAATCCCCGTTCGTCCCAGCGAGAAAATGGCATTCAGATTTCCTCCCGCATCTCCGGCCGAGAAAGATATTTCCAATGTTGTCTCATCGCCGGTATTCTTCAGTAATGAACAATTCGTGATGTTTGCAGGCTTGCCCTTCAGTTGAAGAGGGACCAACTCGACTTTTTTCGTCAAATCTGCTTTGGAGTATATAACCACTCTTCCTCTGTTGGTCGGGAATGCGGCGATCAAGTGCTTGTTCTCTACTACGGTATCACCCTTGAAGCGGTATGCTCTTCCGTAATAGGCTGGATCCGACATGGCGGTGGGAGCTATTTCCAGTGTGAGCACATCGGCGGGAACAGCTTGCCATTTCCCTCTGTCTTGGATGTCAACCGCATTGCCAAGGGGAGCCATTGTGTCCCAAACGATGACACTTGGCATCACCCCGTCGAGCTGGGCCATTAATGTTGCGGTCGGAAAAACGAAAACCATGGCCCACGGAGTCAAACCATACTTCTTCATACCTCGAGCGATCTTCATCATCTATGTCGTCCTTCCCAAATACTCGCAACCATCCTCACTTCTATTCATGAGTGCTCAAAAACCGGGTTGCCCTACTCATGAAATCGAACTCGTTTAAACTCCCCGGCTTATGTAAAGTCCCAGGATGACGATTAAGTACCAATTCTACGAAAATGCTCGGGAGCAAGCAACCTTGATTATCCTGGCCAAGATCATCTTTGAAGGGAGTAGAAGGGGCAAAAGCGGCTTTTGATTTAGAGTGCCTATCAAAATGAATCGTCGCACTGAAAACGAGCGTTTCTGTGTCTGGCAAGGAAGGCGAAGCAGGCCGTCCGAGGACGGCCGATGGAGCCTGACGCCGTCCAGACGCAGAAAAAGCCGTTTGAATGCAGAGTCATTTT
>JADFHU010000147.1 GCA_022567055.1 Planctomycetota bacterium | reverse complement strand
GCGCCGGGAGTCTTCCGGGCCGCACCGCGGAACTGAATTTACGGGAAAGGCCGTGTTGCCCCTACAGTCGAACCCCCTTCAAACCGAAATGCGTTCTATGGCCATGGGTACGTGCTGTAGATGAACGCTAACGCGCTACAGGGAATGCTGATGACTGAGCGGTCCCGGCAGCCCCATGAAAGACGTCCCGAAGGAGTTTCTCCAGGTTCACAGTAGTGATGAAAACGATCGCAGTGGCAAACCAAAAAGGTGGGTGTGCCAAGACCACCACGGCAATCAATCTCGCCGCCGGCATCGCCATGCAGGACAAGAGAGTCTTGCTGGTCGATCTCGATCCCCAAGGGCACGCCTGTCTGGGTCTGGGCATCGATCCCAATCGGATCCCGACATCGATCTACGACGTGCTGGTGGACAAAGACATGTCCATGTCGAATGTCGTCGTGCATTCCAAGATATCCGGTCTTGACCTCATCCCCAGTAATTTCAAGCTCGGCACCGCTGAGCTGGATCTTCGCGCCACAGCCGGCAGGGAGATGATCCTCTCCAAGAAACTGGGACTCCTGGGCAAGCACTACGATTACTGTATCATTGACTGCGCCCCCGCCCTGAGCCTGCTCATGCTCAACATCCTGATTGCCAGTGACGAGGTGATCATCACCGTGCAAGCCCACTACTACGCTCTGGAGAGCCTCAAGAGGATGCTGGGCACCCTACATGTGGCCCGCAAGCAATTCTATCCCTGCAACGTCAAAGCGCTGGGACTCCTGTTGACCTTTGTCGAAGAACGGACCGTTCTGTGCCGGCAGATTCAGCAACAGTTACGGGAATTCTTCGGCAGCCTCGTCTTTGAAACGGTCATCCACCGCAGTGTACGCCTCGCAGAAGCGCCCAGTGCCGGGGAATCCGTGCTGACCTATGCACCGAAGGACAAAGGGGCCGTTGAGTATCGGGCCATGGCAAGGGAAGTCCTTGAACGCATGGCGCGGCTCAGTAGGGTCGCCGTTTGAGGCAGTGATGAGTGGTCAGTGATCAGTTTTAGGTGTCTAAGTGTTAAGTAAGCAGTGGGCGGATTGGCAGCAGGGACTGTTTACTTAAAACTTAAAACCTAAAACTTAAAACTGATCCCTGATTACTACCTTTGGAGGGCTCTATCCATGCGTCTTCTTCTCTCGCTCAGATAGCGCCTCATTCAACGAACCCGAGCGGAAGCCCTGCAAGTCCAACGTCACATAGTTGAAGCCGAGAGATTTGAGTTTGGCCATGATCTGCCCGCTGTGGTTTGGGTCCACAATCCGCGTAAAATCGGCAGGGACGACCTCGATTCGAGCGATGCTGCCATGGTGACGCACGCGGAATTCAACGAAGCCCAGCTCCCGCAGGAACGCCTCCGCCTCTTCTACCTGCTTGAGCCGCTCTTCGGTCACTTCCAACCCATAGGTCATGCGTGAGGCCAGACAGGGCGAGGCCGGCAGATCTGCCGTGGGCAGACCCAACTGTCGACTCAATTCTCGGATGTTCTCCTTCGTCAGCCCCGCCTGCATCAAGGGGCTGTGGACGCCTAGATCCTTCGCAGCCCGATTGCCGGGCCGATAGTCATCCTGATCGTCTAAGTTGCTACCACAGACGATGGCGTCAATGCCGTGTGTCGCCCCGACCTTGGCCAAGGTCTGGTAGAGATGCGATTTGCAGTGAAAACAACGGTCCCCTTGGTTGGCCCGGTAGCGGGCGTCATCCAGCTCCAACACCGGCGTTTCCAGCAGAGGAACGCCGATGGCGGCGGCCCACTGCTTGGCCTGGTCATGCTGAAACTGAGCCAGGGAAGGACTCACGCCCAGAACGGGCAAGACCTTGTCTGCCCCCAGGGTATCCACTGCCGCCTTCAGCAGAAAGGTGCTGTCCACGCCGCCCGAAAAAGCGACAATGACTCTGCCCAGTTCCCGCAGTCGGGCCTGGAGTGATTGATATTTCTCTTCTAGTGACATAGCGATGTCTCGATCTAGGACAAAAAGATGGTGCCCCCCCCGATCACATGGTGGTCGGCGCCATAGAGGACCAGCCGTTGCCCCGGACAGGGTGCAAACTGCGGCTCGTCGAATTCCACCGTCATGCGATCCTCTGCGACCTCCCGAAGAAAACAGGATTTGGGCTCTCCATAAGATCGGATCTTCGCCCCCAGGGGGCGGTTGGGGATCAGACCTTCTCGATCCAAAACATTGAGGTCTTTCACCTCGATGACCCGGGCGCACACCTCTTCACGTCCGCCCAATGCCACGGTGTTTGCAGCGGCGTCGATGCGTCCCACATAGAGCGGTCTGCCGCCGGCAAAACCGAGTCCCTTGCGTTGCCCTAAGGTGTAGTTCGCAATACCTCGGTGGGTACCTATAATATTGCCCTGCATGTCGGTCAAGGCCCCTTCCGTTCGCGCCTGTGCCACGGTCAACGCGTCACGGTAGTTGCCTTCACCGGCGAAGCAGAGTTCCATGCTCTCGGCTTTGTCTGCAACACAGAGACCGATCTCCGCGGCCACGGCACGGACCTCTCGCTTCGTGAGCCCGCCGAGGGGCAGCAGCAAACGAGACAATCGCTCCTGTTTGATGCCGTAGAGAAAGTAGCTTTGATCCTTGCCCTCATCTTTGCCCCGACAGAGGCGCGCCTTGCCTTCTTCGAAACAGACTTGGGCATAGTGACCGGTGGCCACGGCAGACACGCCGAATGCCTCTTCCAAGAGATCCCAAAGCAGCCAGAACTTTAGGACGGAATTGCAGTCAACGCAGGGATTCGGGGTGCGCGCGTCGGCATAGGCCGCTTGGAAGGCGTCAATGATGTGGTGACGAAACATCTCCGTGGCATCCACGTAGTAGTGCGCAATGCCCAATTCATGACACACGAGGGCCGCATCGGCCCCGCAACATCCCCGTTTGCCGCTGCTGCAGGTGATGGGAATTTTCATCGTCACGCCCACGACATCCCACCCGGCCCGTTTCAAGAGGTGTGCTGCAACGCTACTGTCAACGCCCCCGCTCATCATCACGGCGCATTGCCGGGCCGGGTCCTGGGTGGGGGACCAAGCGTCGAAACTGGGATCCATGAGTGTGAGGGGTTGCGGTGTCATCTTGCCTAGGAGAATAAGTCCGTAGTGACGTAGCGTTCCGCGGTGTCGGGGAGTATCACGACGATCAGCTGGTCGCGACTGGCCTGCTGGGCAGCGACTTTAACGGCGGCGACCATCGCGGCCCCGGAGGAAATACCGGCCAGCACCCCCGCCTCCCTGGCCAGTCTCTTGGCCATGACGAAGGACTCGCCGTTCTCAACGGTGATGATCTCGTCGATGACACCCCTGTCGAGAATGTCCGGGACAAAACCCGCACCAATGCCTTGGATCATGTGAGGCCCGGGTTCACCCCCACTCAAGACCGGAGAGTTGGTCGGTTCGACGGCCACAATCCTGACGGAGGGCTTGCGTTTTTTCAATACCTGCCCGACACCCGTGATGGTGCCGCCGGTGCCGACCCCAGAGACGAACACATCGATTTTCCCCTCCGTGTCGGCCCAAATCTCTTCGGCAGTGGTCAGCCGATGGATCTCCGGATTGGCGGCATTCTTGAACTGCTGGGGCATGAAGGCCCCCGGTGTGTTTTCCAGGATCTCTTGGGCCTTGGCGATCGCCCCTGTCATTCCCTGTTGGGCCGGCGTGAGCACGAGTTCCGCTCCCAGCAACTGCAAGATTTTGCGTCGCTCAATGGTCATGGATTCGGGCATGGTCAAGATGAGTTTATACCCCTTGGCCGCCGCCACCCAGGCCAGGGCAATGCCGGTGTTGCCGCTGGTCGGCTCCACGATCGTCTGGCCGGTCTTGAGCTCGCCTGCCTTTTCCGCCGCGACGATCATGTTGACACCGATGCGATCCTTCACGCTGCTGCCGGGGCCAAAATACTCGAGCTTTCCCGCGATGTTTGCCCCGCCGTCGCCCACGAAACTATCCAGAGACACCAAGGGTGTCTTCCCCATCAACTCAGTCATGTCCCTGGCAATGTTCATTGTCGCTTGTTCCTTGGAACGACCTGTCCGCCCCGAGCCCATGCCCCGAGTACAAGTTTAGCACAACGATACTATCCTGTTTGGGGCTCCCGTGCAAACAAACTATGGCGGCCATCCCCAAGGCGATCGGATCTTATGGCAATGACCCGAACACTCCTTTCTAGTCCCCTTCCACGGACATCTGCAAGATTGTAATCAGTAAACCAGTGGTAAAGTAATCGGCTCTTTCAGGCCAAACCGATCACTGAGGACTGAGCGGACCGAGGACCGATAACTGACTGATCACTGATTACTGATTACTGATCACGATAGTCACCTCCTCGACCTTCTCATCATCGATGGTGAATCCCTTGATCACGGGAGATTCCGGCTCCACCAGAGACAGGATCACATAGATCACACCCGGCGTGAGTGCCAAACGAATGTCCTCCGCGGAGGGTCTCGCAGGCGTGGCCGGATGGCTGTGGTAAATCGCCAACATCTCCTCCCCGGCAGCCCGAATGCGCTTGAGGACCTTGAACTGTTCTTCGGGGACCATGGTATAGTGCAGCGCGCTGCGGTCGGAATTGGTCATCTCATAGTGCGATGCCACCGCCTCCTTGCTTCCCGCCAGGATGCCGCAGACTTCCAGGGGCAAGCCTTCACGGGCCTGTTCGACCATGCGTGCTGCAATCGCTGAAGGAATCGTGAGCTGTGTCATAGGCCAGTGCGGCGCGGCGGGAACACGGCTACTGCTTCAAGTCGCAGACAGGTTGTTCCTCGTCGATCAACTGGGTGATCGTCGGGTTGGCGCCGCAGATCGGGCATGTCGGCTTGCGTTTCAGCGTGATGGTCCGAAACTGCATGGTCAAGGCGTTGTAAGTGAGCAGACGATTGCTCAGCAGGTCACCGAGTCCCAAGAGGAACTTGATCGCTTCGGTGGCCTGCAACGATCCGACGACGCCCGCCAGCACGCCCAATACGCCCGCCTGGGAACAGGAGGGGACCGCGTTGGCGGGCGGGGGTGCGTGGAAGACACAGCGGTAGCAGGCCGACTCTCCCGGTAAGATCGTCATAAGCTGACCGTCAAATCGGAGGATGCCCGCGTGGGAAAAGGGTATCTTCTCGAAATAGCAGGCGTCGTTCACCAGAAACTTCGCGGGAAAATTATCCGTCCCGTCGATGACGAAGTCATAGTCTCGAATCATGGCCAGAATGTTATCTGCCTTGGCCCACTTGTTGTAGCACTTCACGGTGACATCGGGATTGATGGCGCGAATCTTGTTGGCCGCGGATTCCACCTTGTCGACGCCCACGTCGGAGGTGTGGTGGATCACCTGTCGCTGCAGGTTGGTCAGATCGACGACGTCGGCGTCGACAACACCAATGGTGCCGACGCCCGCGGCGGCCAGATAGAGAGCGGCCGGAGCCCCCAGCCCCCCGGCCCCAATAATTAGGATCTTGGAGGCCAAGAGCTTCTGTTGGCCCTCGACGCCGACCTGTTCCAGGATGATGTGACGGCTATAGCGTTCTATCTGTTCTTCACTGAAATCGATCATCGTAGTCTCGTACCGTCAGCAACCCTTTTCAATCACGACGTTCCAGTAGCCATTTACTTGGGTCTGCTCCAGGATTTTATGCTTCTCCGCTCTGACCGAGTTTGGCACGTTCTCAATCGCCTCGCCGTCATCCAGGAAAACGACCAGTTTTTGGCCGACGCTCATGGTCGCCAGCTCCAACTTGGTCTTCACGAAGTTCATGGGACAGGCGACCCCACGCAGGTCTTTGAAGCGGTCGCTGGGCTCAGCGGGTTCCTGGGAGGCACTGACCGCGGCCTCCTTCTTCTGTTGTTCGGTGCGTTCGATCGCGGCAAAACGGAGCGAGTCGTCCATGCTGCTGTAGAGTTTCTTCATGACGTCGGCCAATGCGACCACCTCTTCTCGCCGGTCCAGCAAGGACGCGCTTTCGTCCTTGACCGCCCGCGCCCGCGCGGCGAGCACCAACTCCGAAAAGCGATCCGCAACGAGATTCGTTTTGATGAAGTGCTGGTGGAAGTTTCCGTACACCGCCTCCTTGTCGCGTGACTCGACGCCGCGTGTCACCAGCAACATGCGACAGGCCGAGAACAACATGGTCTCGAGGCACTGTTCACGAGTCGCATCGGACTGGGCCGCCTCCAACTGCTTCGCGGCTTCCTTAATCGTTCTGGCATCCACGCCGATCATATCGAACATGCCCGCCGAACACTCGGCCTTTTGGCCCTTCAGCAGCGAGAAGATCTCATCACTCCCCCAATCATAGAAGAAGCTCTTGTCTTCCTCGAGGGTGGGCAGCTCTCGGTATCGTTCGCACACGCGTTTGATGTCCTCCTTGCCGTCCCTGTCGATGTACTCGGCAAAAGAGGCGTATGCCTGTTTCTTGCCGCTGTAGATCATTAAGAAGTCTCTGACAAAGAGGGGCAGATGCTTGGCGGCCACGGTGTCAACCTGCTCCGTGAAGCGGGTCTTACCGTCCTCGACAATCGCGCCGGCGAGGACGTTGTAACCGGGCAACATCTCCTTGCCGGATCGCAATACCTTGCCAAAGAAGCCGAGGTCCGCCACATGGTGACAACCGCAGGTGTTGGGGCAACCCGAGATGTGGATCTTGACTTCGTTGAGCAAATCGAGGTCGAGGTCACTCTCACGCAGGGTCTTCTGAATCTCCGGCGTCACACCCCGGGGCAGGCAGATCCCCAACTTACAGGTATCGGCCCCGGTGCAGGCAATCATATTGCCGAAGAGGGCCGGATCGTGGGCCAGAGAATCGATCTCCATCACCACGTGGAAGATGTTAGGCAGGTAGGCCTCCGGGATGTTGCGGATCACCAGATTCTGATTGAGGGAAAAACGCATCACATTGTCGCCAAAATTCTCCAGGGTATCCGCCAGTTTGATGGCATCGGGTCCCTGGATATCACCCAGCTTGAGAGGGACCCGGATGAACTTCAGGCCCACTTGCCTCTGCTCTGTCACGAATCGTTGCTTCCAGGTCTCGAAGGCCGCCCGCTCTTGCTCGGCCAGGGGCTCCGGGGCGTAGCCGGCCCGGACCTCGGAACGATTCTCCAGTGGCTCCAAGACCAGGGGCAGAGTCGGATCCTTTTCTAGCGGCTCCAACGCTTGATTGAACTTCTCACGGAATCCCTCTTCTCCCAGTTTCTCCCAGAGGAATTTCAACTTGGCCTTGGCCCGCATCCGTCGATTCCCATACTTATCGAACATGAGCTTCATGGCCTTGGCGATGTAGTAGACCCGGTCGTCGGGGACAAAGTCATAGAGCAAGTGTCCCAGCATGGGATTACTGCCCATGCCTCCGGCACAGTAGACCTTGAACCCCTTCTTGCCGTCCTGCATTTTGGCGACAAAGCCCAGGCAGGTCAGCGTTGCCCGCGTGTCGTCCTGGGCAGAATTCGAAAAGGTGATCTTGAATTTCCGGGGCAGGTTCCAGGAGTCCGCCTCGGCCAACATACGGGTGGTGAGGGCCGTGGCGTAGGGTTGGACATCGAAGACTTCGTCTTGGGCGATGCCGGAATCAGCCGAGGCCATGATATTACGAATGGTATTGCCACCCCCGCCCCGGGACGCGAGTCCCACGGTCGTCAGTTCCCGGTAGACCGTGATCACGTCCTCCAGATCGACGTAGTGGAGCTGCATCTCTCCTCGAGTCGTGACATGGATCTCTCCGGAGGAGTACTGTGCGGCCAGTTGCGCCACCTTCCGGAGCTGCTTGGGCATAATCCCGCAGGCACCGCAACGGATTCGCACCATGTGGGTCTGGGGCTTGCGCTGCTCATAGATTCCGTGGGCCACGCGAATGCCTTTGAACTGGACGGGATTGATCTTCTCGTCCTGGTAGTCCTTGATCTGTGTTTCAAAGGTCGCGATGTCACTGTCTAAGGTGTCGGGTAGTTTATAGAATCCCATGATGGACCTCCATCATTATCCTTTCTCTGATTCACTCTTTAAGCCGATGATCATACCGCCTCTCTGACGGCCAGGGCAATCGCCTGGGCGAAATCATCGACAATATCGTCTGTATCTTCGAGCCCGACGGAGACGCGAATCGTGTCTTCCGCCACGCCCATCTGCGTCTGCTGCTCGCGGTCAAACTCGTAGAAAATGGTGGATGCCGGGTGTAGGACCAGTGTTTTAGCATCCCCGAGATTGGTCATGTTCCGGGCCAGCTTCACCGAGTCCAGGAAACGGAAGCTCCGTTCCTTGCTCCCCAGTCCGAAGGTCAAGACGGCGCCCGCCTGTCCGTCGAACAGGCCGTCGATCCGGTCGGCAAAGGGACTGTCCGCGAGCCCGGGATAGTTGACCCAGTCCACCTCCGGGGCGTCCTGGAGGAATGTGGCCAGACGCCTGGCATTGGCATGGTGCTGCGTCATCCGCAGGGGCAGCGTTTCCAGCCCCTGAAGCATGAGAAAGGAGTTCATCGGCGCGGCACAGCCCCCAAGATCGCGATAGCTGCCATTGCGAAGGTAGGCCAGGAGGGCCAGTTGTCCGGCCTGCCGGTAAGGCTTGACCGTGTCGAAAGAACTGTTCGCCCAGTCGAAACGCCCGGTATCCAGTATGGCTCCCCCCATGGCCGTACCATGCCCATTGATAAACTTGGTCGTGGAGTGAATCACGATATCGGCGCCCAAGGCCTTCATCCGAGGTGTCAGCGGCGGCGTCATCGTGCTGTCTACCACCAGGGGAATTCCGGCCTGCTGCGCCAATTCGGCCACGGCGGGGATGTCGGGCACATCCATCTTGGGATTGCCGATGGTCTCCACGAAGAGGAGTTTCGTCTCAGGGGTCAGGGCCCGGGCGAAATGGCCGGTGTCCGCCACGTCGACATAATGGGTCGTGATCCCCATGCGGGCGCAGGTGTCGTTAAAGAGCGAGATGGTGCCACCGAAGAGGCCGGAGCTGGCGACAATATGATCGCCGCTCTTGAGCAATCCGAGGACCACCGCTGAGATGGCCGCCATGCCGCTGGCCGTGGCAATACACCCCACCGCCCCCTCCATGTCCGCCAGACGTCGCTCCAGGACGGCCGTGGTGGGATTGGAGATCCGAGAATAGATGTGGCCCAGGGCACGGCCGGAAAAGACCGCCTCCAGCTCTTTGGCGGTCTGGTAGCCATAGGACACCGTCTGGTAGACAGGGACCGTGCTCTGCCCCCAGTCGCTCTTCTTTTGATCGCCCGCATGTATGGCTGTCGTATTGTTCATCCGATGTCTGCCGGTCCCCTGAGTCGGTCGTCGTTCTACAGGTAGTACTCCACCAGGTGCTTCCGCGCTGCAAGCGCTCGCTCTATTTCCTCGATCGCCTCCGCCCGGTGTTCCAGCGTGTCGATCTGCAAGTCAACTTCCGCATCATTGAAGAGGTTTTCACCCACGTTCACGATAAAATCATCATGGGGCTTGTTGAGGGTACGGATCATCCCCAGTTCATAGTCGTCCAAACCGCTGATCGTCACGATGAGAATCAGGCCCGCGTCGGTAAACATGTGTGAGATCTCTCCCAGACGCCTGAGGTGTTCATCACGATCACTGGATGCATTCAGATCGGTGTCGCTTTCCATCAGGGAATTGGACAGACCCAGGTAGTAGACCAGCCGCCCGTTGCAGAATAGTTTTTCCTCCAGGGCCTTGGCCAGGTCACCCTTGCCCGTATCCGCCGGGCCACAGAGCAAGACCAGGGTCGACTTCTGGTTGTAGCGCATGGCCCGATTTGCGGGAGTGATGCCACTACGGCGCCAATTCTTCTCGCGCTGTTCCACCCGCTCCGTCACGCGGTTGA
>JADFHU010000146.1 GCA_022567055.1 Planctomycetota bacterium | reverse complement strand
GAGAAACTGGGAGGGGATGGATCGAATCGTCTGCCCATGGACGGTGCGGTAACGGGCGTAGCTCAGATTGAGGTTTTCCTCGGCCCGTGTCACCCCCACGAACAAGAGTCGACGTTCTTCCTCCAACTCGTCATCGCTTTCCACGCTCCGCTCGTGGGGCAAGATACCCTCTTCTAGGCCCAGAATGAAGGCATGGGGGAATTCTAGACCCTTGGCGGCGTGCAGGGTCATCAGCGCCACACGGTTGCTCGACCCGTCATAGGCATCGGCGTCGCTGAAGAGCGAGATCTCCTGAAGATAGTCGAGCAGCCCGGGCTCCTCAGCCTGTTGATCGTAGCGGTAGGCCGAATTCACCAGTTCTTCGAGATTGTCCAGGGCATCCTGACCCTCCTCACCCGCGTGGCGGAAGAGACCTTCGAGCCCCGCCTCCTCCATGACCCGCTGGGCCAACTGGGCCACCGGCCCGTCCAGACCCCGCTTAAACTGTTCCATCATGTGATAAAACGCCAGGATCTTCCCCTTGGGGGCCTTGGACAGGGTCTCCAACTGTTCCACTTGTCCCAGGGCTTGATAGAGCGTGCCGCCTGTCCGGAGGGACACTGCCTTGACCTTGTCCAACGTCACCTTGCCGAGGCCTCGGGCCGGGGTGTTGATGATACGCAAGAGCGAGACTTCGTCTTCTGGATTGACCAAGACCTTGAGATAGGCCAGTAGATCCTTGATCTCTTTGCGGTTATAGAACTCCACGCCCCGGACCACTTGATAGGGTATCTGACCCTGAATCAAGGCCTCCTCCAAGGCTCGACTCATCGCGTTCACCCGGTAAAACAGGGCCACTTGATTGTAGGTCGCGCCCTGGCTGACCAGGTGCTGGATCTCCGCCGCGACGGCGTGGGCCTCTTCCAATTCGTCTTCGTAGCCATTCAGCGTGACAGGCCGCCCCGCAGGCTTGGTGGGTTTGAGCGTTTTCGCCTGGCGATGGCGATTGTGGGCGATCAGACTGTCGGCGACCTTCAGAATGGCCGCCGAACTGCGAAAGTTCTCTTCGAGCTTGATGATCTTGGCCTCGGGCCAGTCTTTCTCGAACGCCAAAATATTTTGAATGTCGGCGCCCCGCCAACGGTAGATGGATTGATCCGGATCTCCCGTGGCCATGATATTGCCGTGGGCGGCCGCCAAGCGCTTGGCAATCCGATACTGTGCATGGTTGGTGTCCTGATACTCATCGATCAAGAGAAAACGGAAGCGCTCCGACAGGGCCTCACAGACGGTGTCATTCTGTTCCAGCAGGAACGCCGTCTTCATCAGCAGGTCATCAAAGTCCAGGGCGTTGTGACCCTGCAGGATCTCCTGATAGCGTTGGTAGACACGCGCTAGGGTCCGGGAGAAATAGTCCTGGGCGTCGGCCTCAAAGGCCTGTACCGAGACCAGCTTGTTTTTCAGCGTGGACAGGGCATTCAGCATCTGCGCCGGCGCAAAGTTGGTGGTGTCCAGCTCACAGGCCTTGACGGCCTCCTTGACACACTTCTTCTGATCCGCGGCATCGTAGATCGTAAAGCTCTTGCCGATGCCGGCCTCATCGGCATACTGCCGCAAGACGCGGACACAGAACGAGTGGAAGGTGCTGATCCACGCCCCCCGCACGCCACCGCCGGCCTCGGCACGCTGACGCATTTCCTGCGCCGCCTTGTTGGTGAAGGTGATCGCACAGATCTGAGAGGGAAAGACCCCGGACTCCACCAACGCGGCAATCCGCGCGATGATGACACGGGTCTTGCCACTACCCGGTCCGGCCAAGACCTGCAGGGGTCCCTCCTGATGAAATACGGCTTGTGACTGAGACGGAGTGAGTCCTTCGAACTGCGTCTTATCCATCATTCCGGGCTGCCTACTCCCTTTTGATCGGCTTGCCTGTCCTTCTCTTGCTTTTCACCCTGCTTCCTGAAGTACTCGAGCAACTCAGGCCTTTCATTGCCGAGACGAGCCAGGAAATTCCGATGGAGATAGGCGGGATACGCCTGATCTCTGAGAAACGCCTCGGCCGCAAAGAACTGGCATTGCTTCCAGGACGGCAGGTCCAGGCGTTTGTTGGGTTCGCCTCCGAATTCTTTCATGTAGTGGTCATAAATCTGACGGGCCAGGCTCTCGCGCCCATAGGCCTCGTCGTCCGAGCCAATGGCAAAGAGGGAATAGCTGTTCTGCAACAGGAAAAGAATCTGCTCGCGGGCATCGGGAATGCCGATGCTGTCCATCTCTTCGAGAAAACGTTTACGGCAAAAGGGGACGAGCCCCATGTCAAACTCGGGCCGGGGATAACGTTCTCGCAGATCTGTGTAGATCCGTTCGGCCTGCCGGGTGTGTCCCGCCTGGTAGAAACTGAAGACGGCATTGATCAACATATTGCGATGGCCGTTGGCCAGCGACTCGCGGCGTCCGCGATCGTCCTGGTACTTTTCCAGGATGTCCAGCGCAGCCTGATGGTAGCGATCGAACATGCGCAAGTCCGGCCGCAGAAAAAGGTCGGTTTGCATCTGCGGCTCCTCGGATTGCGACCCATCGGGCAAGATCGGATAGACTTCGTTGGGGAAGAATCGGGTCTGACCGTAGCGGAAGAGGTTTTGCAGACTGTGGGCGATGATACGATCCGTGTTCACCTCCCCGCTTGCCTTCTCTCGGCCCTCTTCGGTCGCCAGCAGGTCCAAGCCCTTATAGGCCCAATAGATCGCATGTGCATCGGGATGAAGCCAGTTGAGCGTGATGACCCGATTGGGGTCTTCGAAGTCCACCGGTCCCAGGCGTTCATTGAGTTCACGCATGAGATCCACGTCCATTTTCCAGATTTCCTTGAGCTGGTAGGCCCTGGCAAAGGTGTCAAAATGGTGCATGGCCTCTGTCTCGCGATAGCGGTCATACACGAGGCCCAGTTCGGGTTTGAAACGTTTGCGCTCCCCCAACAGCGCGAAGTACTTCTCGATGACGGACGCATCGACCGCAAACTCCGCGTCTGCTGCGTGAAAGGCCTCGAGCAAGCCCAGCACATTGGGATCGGCCACCAGGTCATCCCACTCCAGCGAAAGTTTGCTCGCCTCTTCGTAGAAGGCGCTGGGCATGTTGCCCACCAAGGGTCCAATCTCTTTGGCGAACTGTATCTTGTAATACTTCTGGGCCTCATCGCTGATCCCACCCATCTTGTGTTGGAAGATTCGCCCGATCTCACGGTAGAGTTCGATGGCCTTGGGATTGTAGTGAATCCCCTTGTCACGCAGCAGTTCATAGCCATTCTTGACCCAACGCCAGCGCTGGTCCGGTTGGGAGGCAGGGATGGCCACGGAGATGTTGTACGCCATGTTCCAGGCCTGAAACTCCCAGACCGAAGCAAAGCGAGGTTGAAGCGTGGCGATCCACTCGGCCAGTTGCTTGGCATCGAAGAACTTACCCTGCTCCTTCAGGTTGTCGGCCCGCATCCACAGGATGTCCACGACCAGGCCGCGGAACGCGCCCATGGCGACCGTGGCGAAGGCGAGCGACGGAGGCGCGTTCTCCAGGGCCACCTCGGTCATGACCATACCCGCCTCCACGCGGAGCTGGGTCAGGGGCGCCAGGTGACTGCCCGCCGCCCATATCAGGGCCAGGAAGACGACCGCACACACGCACCATACTAGCAGATCACGAAGTCTCATAGTGAGGTCACACCGGATCAAACGGGGTCACGCTCGCATCACGAGGTGTCCCGAGCCAATTCCTTGTAGTGGAAGATAGCCAATGCCAGACCCATGAGCAACATCGCCCAGATCAGAGTCCAGGAGGCCCAGTTAACCATGGCCCAGTCGATCAGTTTGCCGTCGACCAGGTAATTCGCAGGGCTGTACTTGTCAAACTGTGGCAAGCCCTGAATGATCAACTCGATGGTGCCACCGTAGATCTGCTGTAGGCCCTTGCCCATGTATGTAAAGGATTCCAGGATGAAACCGCTGATCGAGACGGTGCAGAAGAGCACCAGGGCCAACAGCACCGCCACGGGGAAGGAGAGAAAGGTGGCTGCCCAGATCGCAAGGGCCGCCAGGAAGAAGAGTCGGAAGAAGAGGACCAACATACCCCGCAGATAGTTTCCGGTAAAAGTCCCGGCCCGGTAGAGGATGCTGAAACTCTGCTCATCGGCGGCCTTGTCGCGGTTCTTCCCATCGGAAAACATCACCACGGTCTGGTTCAATTGGGGCCTATTGTAAAACAGCACGCCGAGATAGCCGTCGGCGGCAATGAACTCGGAGGGTAACGCGAATTCGCGAAAGGTCCTGATAGGGTGTTTTAGGTCCCTCTCAAAGAGCAGGGTCTCCTCGCCCCGGCGAACCTTACGAAAGTCTCCTGCTGCCCACCGGGCGTAGATCTGTTCATCCGGGGGGGTGGTCGCGACATCAAGCTTAAAACGGACAAAGATATCTTCGTTGGGGTCTTGCGGCCGAATGTCGTCGAATTCCCAGAGACGCTGCCCGCCGACGATGACCGAACTCTTTCGGGAGAGAATTATCCCCCGCAGACGCTCCTTGAGCTTGCGGACAGAGGCGCCGGGGAAGAACTGGTCCAACATCTGATTGTTGTGCAACCGGTCGTATTCCGCCTGAATCTCTTCATCGGTCACCACGATGGGGCGCGCCAGGACACGGGCGCGGGCCGTATAGAACTGATCGTGCAGCTCCTTGGCCTCGGCCGGTGACACGGGAAGGTAGCGAGGTGCAGCCATGACGACGCCATAGATGATGCCGCCGAACAGGACCAACAGCACGGAGTTTAAGGTCAGAATCCCCAGAAACTTCCCCAGCAGGAACTCCCACCGGCGAATGGGTTTGGTCAGCACCGTGTAAACTTGCCGCTGCGTGACATCACTGGTGGTGGTGTGAATCGCCGCGAAGATCGTCAACAGGGACAGGAGCAGACTCACCAGAGAGATGCCATAGCTGACAAAGGTCTGCAGCCGCCCCTTGAGGGTTCCATCCCCCGTGACACCGAAGGCCATCACCGGTAGCAGGATCAGCAGCAAGAGCGAGAAGACCAGCGCGAGTTTCATGCGGACGGCCTGTTTTAGGGTATTGGAGGCGATCGCCAGGACGCTATGCATCGCCGGCCTCTCCCCTCTTCGGGTCGGGATCGCTGACCTTGGTGACACCCCCGGACGACGGGTTTCGATCCACCAGGCGATCCAACACATCGCGTTGGGTCACCGCCGCAGCCGCGCTGTCCTGCTCGGCTCTCTCGCCTGTTGCGGATGTTTCCGGGAGGTCCGCATCGGGTCGGGTCGAGGCGGTCTCTGAAGCGTCGGTCAGCTTATCCAACACGCTATCATCCCTGGGCGTGGCCGGCGCCGGTTCAACCTTGGGTCCCTCGGGGGCGTCCTCTCCCCGGCCACCTTCCATCCCACCGCGAACCAGCCCGTCCAACAGATCCGATCGGTCCTGCGCGGCCAGGAAACCACCTATCTCCGTCGTGCTCACGGCGCCACTGGTGGGCTGGGCCTGTCGCCGTGCCGCGGCCACCGTGCGTACGAAAAAGGTCTCCAGACGTTCCCTGGGCGAGGAAATGCTACACTCGACCTTCTCCCGAGCCACGATGGCCTTGATTTCGTCCATGGCGGCCTCGCTCATGGGACCCGTGGTGAACTGCCGTTTGTCGGCCTGCTCCAGCAATTCCTGCACGCGGCCTTCGGCCTGCACCCTGCCTCCATACAGGATGGAAATGCGGTCACACACATCTTCAACATCGGCCAGCAGATGGCTGCAGAGCAGAATGGTCTTACCCCGCCGTGCCAGCGTCTTGATCAAATCCTTGATCTGCCTCGTGCCGATGGGATCCAGCCCGGTCGTCGGTTCATCCAAGATGAGCAGGTCCGGATCATTGATGAGGGCCTGGGCCAGGCCGATGCGGCGGGCCATGCCCTTGGAGAAGGTCCCTACCTGTCGACTCGCCACGGCCGTGAGTCCCACCATCTCCAGCAGGGTCTCGATGCGGTCCCTGCGGACCCGCCTGGGCAGGCCGAAGAGTCGACCATAAAAGTCCAATGTCTCACGGGGGTTCAGATACTTGTACAGATAGGATTCTTCCGGACAGAAGCCGATGCGTTTGTTGATGGCGGGATCCGACCCTTGGCCTCCCAAGAGCAAGGCCTGTCCCTTGGTCGGATGGAGCAGGCCAAGCAGTATCTTGATCGTGGTCGTCTTGCCGGAACCGTTGGGGCCCAAGAGGCCGAAGACCTCGTTGGTGTTGACCCGCAGATTCAGATTGTCGACGGCAAAGACCTTGCGCCGCCCCCACCCATCCGAGAAGGTCTTGGTCAGTCCAATGGTTTCAACCGCATAAGCCATGTATCGCGTCCTGTTGCCTGCCGCTGCCCACGCCTAGTCCGCGGCGGGCGCTCCATGCTCAAGCTCCTCGCCGAAGCGCACCAGACGGGCACTGTTGAACACCACCACGATGGAACTGGCAAAGTGGAGCATCGCCGCCATGACCGGTGGTACAAACTTGGACAGGGACATCCCCAAGATAATGAAGAGAATACCAAAGCCTAGATTCTGGTTAATGACGCGTCGTGCCTTCCGAGAGATCAGAACGAGGAAGGGCAGGCGTCTCAAATCGTCGTTCATCAGGGCGATGGAGGCGGAGTTGATGGCGACGTCACTCCCGGCCGCCCCCATGGCGATCCCCAAGTCGCCGGCAGCCAGGGCAGGCGCGTCGTTGATGCCGTCGCCCACCACGACCACCGTATGTCCCTGTGCGCGAAGTTGCTCCACCACCGCCAGTTTGTCATGGGGCAGACAGTGCGCCTTGAAATCACTACAGCCCAATTCGGCGGCGACACGGCTCGCCACTTCAGTGCGGTCCCCCGTGAGCATGGTCACGCGTTTGACGCCAATAGCCACCAACTCTTCCATCGCCGCCCGCGCTTCGGGCCGAGTCTTGTCCTGGAGGCCAATCCAGCCCACGCAACGTTTGCCCTTGGCGACGTAGAGCGTGCTGAAGCCCTGTTCTTCATGCAGGCTGGGATCCTCCACACCGGCCAGATCGACGCCCTCTTCTTTCAGAAACATTTCACGTCCCACCAACACCCGGTCGCCCTTGATCTTGGCGCTCACCCCCTTGCCCGGGACCTCTTTGAAGTCGACGGCCTCGGCCAATTGCAGCCGCGCCTCTTTGGATACTTCCTGCAGCGCCCGCGCGGCAGGATGCCTACTCATCTGCTCCGCCGCCGCCGCCGTGGAGAGCAACTCCTCCGCCTCCACGCCCTCAGCCGGTGTCAGCTTCGTCACGAAGAGCCGTCCGGTCGTCACGGTTCCCGTCTTGTCGATGACCAGGGCCGTCATCTTGCCGGCCACTTCCAAATCTTTCACGTTCTTGACCAGCACGCCCAGGCGCGCCGTCGCAGAGATGGCCGCCACCATGGCCGTCGGTGTGGCCAGAATGATGGCACAGGGGCAGGAAATCACCAAGATCGTGATCGCCTGGTCCGTGTTTCGGGTGAAGAACCAGACGATCATGGCGATCATCAGCACCGTCGGGACATACCAGCCGATGTAGCGATCGATGATCCGCATGATTTCCTTGTGGGGAGTGTCTGCCGTCGACGTGATGACGGCCAGGATTCCGCTGGTTTGTCGTTCGTCGACCGCCAAACTCATCGAGCGAATCTTAAGGCCATGCAGCTTGCGCAAAACATCGACGGCCTTATTGTACAGTCTGTCGCGTCGGATCCGAATTTCGACGGAAATGCGGCCGGCTGCAATCTGTTTCGCGTCCCGATGCGCACGTGAGGAACTCCGCTGCCTGTATGAGGGCATCCTTGTCTGAGCGAAAGTCGATACAAAGCGCTCGCCGATGACCACCGGCAATTCAGGCCGTTTCCACGCGATGCGGACGTCGTGAATCAAGTTCGCCAGATTTTGCTCATATTCCCGGCGGGCCTGTTCGTTGTACATGTCGTTCCATCCCTGAAACCAGACAAACCCGGCAATCTCATAGCCGCGGTTGTTGTAACCGGGAAAGTCCTTGGAAAGGTTGTTCAGTGATTGCTGAACCTCATTCAACATGCGGGTATAATAAGGTCCCACCTCACCTCCGGAACTCGGAGGCCGAAAATCCTTGTGCAAACTCTTGCCGCCCCACGCCGTCTTGATCAGCAGCACCTGACTATCGATCTGATCGCCAAGCCGATGGCCGATCTGCAATTCCGGTCCGATGTGATGTTTGCCGGGGTAAGACGTGTAGCCAATACCCAACCCGCCCTTCTTCAATCCGGTACGCTCGGTTTTGTGCCAGACCCAAACGTCGTTTCGCACCACCCAGTTGCCCTTTTTGTTCTTCAGGTGTTTGTAACGGTCCGCTGTATCCGGATTTTGCATGGCGTGCTCAAGATTGCCTTTACCGCCGTTGTAGTACTTCTCGTGGTCGAGATCGACGACACCTTGACCTTGCATATTGGACTGGCCCGCCAGCACAAAGACCTGGACCGGTTTTTCCGCCGCGATGCTTGAGTCGGTCGGGTGAAAAAACGGCGGCAGGGCGACGAGGCAACAGGCCAATCCAGCGGTACGTGTGAGTGACATGTCTTGCCTCTTTGTGGTTCCTGTGACGTTGACCTGTCAGCCGCAGCACTTCCGTTTGTGAATCACCCCAACGGCTCTATTTCGTCTTGGTCTTCAACTTCGACGCCAGGGCTGCACCCTTGTCCGCGGGCATCGATTGATGCCAGGCAATCAGCGACTTCGTCAGCTTGCCAACAAGCTCGGGATATTGATCGGCAACGTTTGTTGCTTCCATCCGATCGGCTTCCAGATCGTAAAGCTCCGGTACGGAGCCGTCGTATTCACAGAGAAATTTCCACTTGCCCTCACGCATAGCGAGGTCGGGCAGGTCGTTGTCGCCATGAAAGGAATCGCGATCGGGCGGGCGGCGAAAGTAGATGGGGGCCTGACGCGATCCGCCCTGTCCCAGCAAAGTTTTGGGGAGCGACTCGCCGTCGAATGTCACGCCCCGAGGCTGCGGCGTGCCGGTGAGATCCAACAACGTCGGTACCAAATCGATGGCCGAGAAGACGGATTTGCGATCGACGTAGTTCTTCTTCTCAATCAATCCAGGTCCCCATGCCACCAGTGACGAACGCACGCCGCCCTCGTAGAGTTGTGTCTTAAAGCCGCGAAACGGGCCCGCAGAACCGGCTCCCCGTTCAGGTCCGTTGTCGGAACAGACCAGAACCAGCGTGTTGTCGCGGAGCGACTTGTCATTCCGGATCAAATCGAAAAGCTTGCCGAGTTGACGGTCCATCTCCTGCAAGACCGAGTGATACAAACCACGTTTTCCGTCTGCCCACTTATCGACCGGTGGCCAAAACGGGCTGTGAACGTCATCGGGCCAAATGTTGACATAGAACGGCTGATTCACGTCCCTCGCCTTTTCAATGAAGGGAATGGCCGCATCGACAAAGCCGCCGGTGATCTCAGAACGCAGCATCCAGCGGTAGCCTTTCCCCAGACGTTCGGCGTCGCCCCAGATTCGGCCTGGTTTCTTTTGTCCCGGCTTGAGCACAAGCGGTAAGAGTTTCGGTCCCATGCCTTCAAAGTTGGTCAGGGAAACGTCGAAACCGTAATCAGCAATGGGCGGTGCGTTATCGACGTCACGCTGTCCGCCCATGTGCCATTTGCCAAAATGGCCCGTCGCGTAACCGGCCTGCTGCAAGGACCGTGCCAGCATCGGCGCCTGGGGATCGAGCCATTGCGCCATGCCCCGCTGTTCGTTTTTGGAGCGAGCGGCAAGATACGATGTGATCCGCCAGCGTTGTGGATATTGCCCCGTCGATACTGCTGTTCGGGAAGGGG
>JADFHU010000145.1 GCA_022567055.1 Planctomycetota bacterium | reverse complement strand
AAGGTGATGCTGCCATCTGCCCCGGCCGTTAAGGTATTCTCAGTGCCATCCGCCGCACCCAAGGCGCCGAGCGCCTGTCCATGGGCAAAGTCATCGGTCAGCCCGGGGGCCGAATAGTAGTCGGCCCAGAGCGTATAGACCCCACCGGGTATCAGACCGGTTAATTCGAAAGTCACACGTGTTCCTTCGAACACCTCCTGGATTTGCATGGTCCCGCTGACATTGTCAAAGTCGTCCAGCGTCAGTTGTTGACGCTGGTCATCCGCGACATCATAGGGCGGTGCCAGCACCGGCTTGTGTCCATCGGTATGCCCCTCAAAGAGCAACTGCCCCGGTTCCGTCGCCTCGGCCAATTCACCACCCACGAACGTGACAACCTCAAGGAGGGTCGTTTCAACCCCTGTGGAGGCATGTCTACCAAGGCCATCGTCTTGGTGGTAGTCGGCGCTGGTCCAAGCAGGACACGCCAGGCACACGACTCCGGCCAACAGGGCCGTCCGAAGCATGGGCACCAAGAGCGCCCATCGCATTCCCTTTTGCATGTGTTTTTCTTGTCTCATGGCAGAATTTCCTTTCATTTTGCGCTTCAATAAGAAACGCGTTTCCAAGTGAAGTCCCACTGGTCGCAACTCAAGAACTGCTCCTTTAGCCGGCACTAATTTCAGTTCTGCCACTATCTCGGCCCGAAAAATCTGGATGCTGCGCGCTGGCCGAAAAAAACTCGAATAATGAGCAGAAACATGGTAAAATCGGTGTCCTGGGATGTGAGAGTGGCGATCAGGGGCTGGCACAATGAAAGTTTTGGTCTGCAATGGCGTATGGCAATCAAACCGAGCTTGGGGGCTCCCAGGAGGCTTTTCTGACCACCCAGTGGTCCTTGATCGACAACATCCAGGCAGGCAAAGACCGTGATCAGACCCTCATCAGTTTTTTGTTAAAACAGTATTGGAAACCCGTCTATTGCTTCCTCCGTCGCAAAGGCTATGCAAACGAGCCGGCCAAAGACCTCACCCAGGCCTTTTTCCATGAGGTGGTCCTGAATCAGAGCCTGGTGAAGCGCGCGGACCAGAGCAAAGGCCGATTCCGAACGTTTCTTCTCCACGCACTGATTCAATTCATCAGCAAGCAAAACCAGAAAGACCGGGCCCAGAAACGTATTCCCCTGGAAAAACTGATCCCCTTCGAGCAGCTTGACACACCGGTCTTACCCCAGAGTCTGTCCCAGGCGTCACCGGAAGCGTCCTTTCACCATGCCTGGCTATCGACGATATTGGAACGCGTTTTGGAAGACGTTCGCGAATCCTGTGAGAACGAGGGGATGGAAAAGCACTGGGCGCTCTTTCATAAACGCGTCATCGGCCCCATCTTGTATGATCAACCCGAAATGCCCCTAAGTGAGTTATGCGATTCCCACCAGATCAGAGATGTGAAAACGGCTTCGAACATGATCATCACGGTCAAACGCCGCTACAAAACCGCCCTATTGGATCAAGTCAACAAGACGGTATTGTCGCATGATCAGGCGCCGGAGGAGCTGGCTGAATTGATGACCTACATCCCGAGGGACGCCAAACCGGCTGACTCCATTGGAAGGGACGCCTGAGAGATGAATGAAAAGGACTCCATCTTCAGCGCCGACCCCGAGCGTCTGAAACGCCTGGTCGACATGGGCCTCCGGGAGGACGAACCCGAGGCCGACGCACAAGAGCCTGCCGTCGTATCCGTGGGCGGACTGCTTGAACGGGTCGGATCTCGGATAGGCCGGTATAAGCTCCTCGACCGCATCGGCGAGGGTGGCATGGGCGTCGTCTATCTGGCCGAGCAGGTCGAGCCCATGCGGCGCCGAGTGGCCCTCAAGTTGATCAAGCCAGGCATGGACTCCAAACAGGTCATCGCCCGATTCGAGGCCGAGCGCCAGGCCCTGGCCCTCTTGGAACATCCCTACATCGCCCACGTCTACGATGCCGGGACGACCGACCACGGGCGTCCTTACTTCGTGATGGAATATGTCCAAGGCCTGCCCATCACCGACTATTGCGACCAGCACAAGCTGAGCATCCGCGCGCGGATCGCGCTCTTTCAAAAGGTCTGCGGGGGCGTCACGTATGCCCATCGAAAGGGGATCATCCATCGCGATCTCAAGCCCTCCAACATCCTGATTTCGACCGATCAGGGACAAGAGGATCCCAAGATCATCGACTTTGGCGTGTCCAAGGCAATCAGCCAACCCCTGACCCAGCAAACGCTCTACACCGAAGAGGGTCACTGGGTGGGCACGCCTGAATACATGAGCCCCGAACAGGCCCTACATGGCGGACAGGAAATCGGCAATCGCTCGGACATCTATTCGCTGGGCGTGGTGCTGTATCAACTCCTGAGCGGCGTACTGCCCTTTGATATTCAGAGCATTCGGGCCGAAGGCGTCGATCGGGTGCGACAAGTCATCTGCGAGGAGGACCCCAAGACCCCGAGCACCAAGCTGAGCGGCCTGACTGGAGAGCAATGTCATGAACTGGCCGTCAAGCGCGGAACGGACTATAAGAGTTTGGGCCGCGTCCTACACGGTGACCTCGATTGGATCACCCTCAAGGCCCTGGAGAAGAACCCCAACAGGCGCTACGCGACGGCGGATGATCTGGCCGAAGATCTGAATCGCTCTCTGCGTCACGAACCCATCGCGGCCCGACCGATCGGACCCATCGAGCGAAGCCTGCGGCGGATTCGCCGCTATCCCTGGGCGACCGCAACCGCCGCAAGCATCCTAATCGCCCTGCTCATGACGGGGCTCCTGGTCTGGCGACACATCACCGCCCCCGCCGGGGCCCTGTCGCTTCAGGATGTTTCGAGTCTCGCGGTTCTGCCCTTTAGCAATGCCAGTGGGAATCCGGACTACGACGACTTCATCGAGGGACTCAGTATCAACCTCATCAATGACCTGGGCGCAATTCCCCAGTTGGATGTCGCCCCTCAAAGTAGTGTTCAGCAATTTGCCGGTCTGGAATGGGATCTGGGGGCGATCAAGAGGGCACTACCAGTGGACGTCATTCTTCGAGGTCGCCTCACAGGAGATGAGGACGTCCACATCGAGCTGATTGATCTGCAAACAAATGAGTCTGCTCGGGAACGCGAGTTTCCCTTTCAGATCGAAGAGATGCGAACCCTTCACCAGGAGATAGGTCAATGGGTCGCTCGGAAACTGGGACGCGACCCAGGCACGGCCGTTCGATCGGAGGAGTTCGATCAGCGCTATACCAACAACATGGAAGCCTATGGCCTCTATCATTCGGGCCTACGCGCTTACGGAAAACTCACGCCCGAAAGCTTGAAGGAAGCAATCGAACATTTTAATAAGGCCATCGAGATAGATGAAGACTTTGCGCTGGCCCACGCAACATTGGCCAACGTGTACATTTTTGAAGGCATGGATCTCTTGCCGCCGCGGGAGATGTTCGGGCTGGCGCGCTTGCATGCGGACAAAGCCGTTCGACTGGATGCAACTCTGGCCGAAGCGCAGGCCGCTCTAGCTGCCATTGCATTGTTCTTTGATAGAGATTGGGTCAAGGCGGAGCATCATCTAAAACTTGCGCAAGCACTGAATCCGAAGTCAATCGAGATACATGCATGCCTCATGCATGGGCGTGACGCGTCCAATCCAAAGGAAGCGTTGCCTTACGTCAAAGACCTATTGACCAGCTATCCATTATCGTTCATGGTCAAGGCCGAAGTGGGCTGCGCCTCCTATTACGCCGGAGAGTATGCGGGATCGATCGAGCAGTACTCAAACATTCGAGAACTCAACCCCTCCCACTATCACGCCCTATGGGGCCTGGGGCGCGCCTATGCTCAACTCGGCGACTACACCCAGGCCATCGATGTCCTGGAACAGGGACACGAAAAGTTGGGAGATTGGTCGGTCCTGATCGCCGAACTGGGTTACGTGTACGCCATGGCAAAGGAAAGCGAAAAGGCCGAGGCAATGCTGTCCCTGCTTCGTAAGCAGTCCCTTGATTCCTATGTGGATCCCTATATCCTGGCCATGGTCTACGTCGGCCTGGGGAAACATGCCCAAGCGCTGTCAGAACTCAAACGCGCGTTTGAAGTCAACTCCACCTGGCTGCCCTGGCTCAAGGTCGAACCGAAATTCAAACCGCTGCATGACGATCCCGAATTCGCGGAACTGCTCGATCGCGTGGGATTGACGGGACACTTTTGACACTTTTGTTATGTGTTGAGACAAGCATCGTTGAGACCTGAAGACTGCATTAGGCAATGGTCGTTCATGCAGGATTGAGTTCATGACTCTGGTTTCGTTTCTGTTTTCTCAGGCTGACGACCCATGGGTAATTTGCTAAGGTCACGAAACAGCAGCATATCAATAATTCTTGCCGACGCACCGTCATAAAAGCCCGCCTCGTGTTCATACTCTTTCGGATTCTCAAATGTACCAAAGATGATGTCAAACACAGGTAGATCCGAAAAATTCTTGTAATGCACTCTTCGCGCATGGTGCACACCGTGGCTTTCTGGCCGTTGGATGAAATAGCCAATCCATTGCGGTGTGCGGACGTTCGCATGCTGAAATATGGCCAAGAAAGTCGTCACCAACAGGAAAACTGTAATGGACTGTGGGTCAAGCCCAATGATGGGAGCCAGGCACAGGCTGCCAAGAATGCTAAAACCCACCATGTCCAGTGGACTAAAGTAAAACGCACCAAAGGTATCTACCCGCTCGGCACTATGATGCATTTGATGAAGTACGCGCCATAACGTTACATTGCTATGCATGGCTCGGTGCCAGAAATAGAGGCCTGCTTCGAACAGCACAATCGCCACGAATGCACCCATGATGATCCCAAACCCTGAAAGGTCAAACACCTGGAAAGACGTCAAGAATGGATCGACGAATAAAGGCAAGTAAGTCGTCAGGTAAAAATAAACAATGAATATACAGAGTGCACGGGTTTTCCACCATGGAATCTCAGGTAATACCCGGGCCGGGAAGGCTGCTTCCCAAGCGACTAATAATGCATACATGGCCAATATAACCAACGAGATAGGATCCATCAGAATCTCAACTGGCGTAGGCATCATTTTCTCCTTTGTCCCTTATCCTGACCATATTGCTGTGTGAAATCTCAAGCCGACCTATAAATTGTCTTTGGCTGATTCCGCTTTGCTCATGCCATCCTAAAAGATGCATTCGACAACATTATCTCTGATATCCGGCTCAGCCCAAGCGGCATTTATCGTAACCCATTCCCTTTTTTTCGCTAGATATGATCTCAGCGGTCACCTGATTGTGAGTTAGCGTCGTCTTCATGGCCTGTACCATTCAAGATGGGTTTCGACTGGCTTCAATCACGGGTTTTTACCCATATCTCGGCCCAAGAATCTGGGACGCTGCGCGCCGAGCTGGTTTTTCTTTAGAAAATGTGAAAAAACCGTCGGGGGTCGGTCTGCCATATTACTTTAACCGCTTCGCGGGCTGAATTCTTGGTATTGCCGACGGGAAGAAAAGAAGGCTCCCGCGGAACCTTCCCGTTCAATTCCCACTTTTCGTGCCTCTGGTATGACATTTCAGGAGAATGTTGGCTCTTGTGTTTGGTTTCGTTCTCTCGTGGTGGCATGTTCATGAGGGCATGAGGGCCTAGAATTCGGTTTGGATTTGACAAAGGAAGACCGAAACGCCCTAATAGCGTCCCTGACGACACTTTGAACGAATGCAAACACCCTGAAGACGTACTTTGAACAGGAGAGAAACAGATGCCTTCCATCATTCACAGGAGTTCAGACGAACAGGCAAACTATCTGCCCCTCGGCAAACGAACGACAGTCATCGGACGGTCTGAGTCCCTACCCATGCAGATACTGGACAATAAGGTCTCACGCAAACACCTGCGGATTCGCTATGACGAGGGCACGGGACGCTATTTGGCGAGCGATATGGAGAGTCGGCACGGTGTCTTTGTCAACGGGCGGCAGATCACGGAGGAGACCGAACTCAATGAGGGAGATACCGTCCGCATCGGCACCTCCGAGCTGTTGTTTACCGAGGAAGACTTCGACGACGCCCAAAGCGCCCTGCACTTCTACAAAAAAACCGGCGAACGCGATCGACCCACCTTCATTGACTGACGGGAGATCAAGTCAGATCCAAGGCCTTAAATATCTTCTTATTGGCGCCGGGAAAGGCGTAGCGTTCGAGGTCTTTGGGCCAAACCCATTTGACCGCGGTGGAGGCGTGACAGACCGGCGTGCCCCGCACATGCTGACAGAGGAAGGCATGTAACTCTATTTCGAAGTGGGTGTAGGCGTGGTGGATGGTGATCAGGTGGCGCTTGACGGAAACTGTAATCCCCAGTTCCTCCTTGACCTCCCGTTTCACAGTCTCTTCCAGGGATTCGCCCGGTTCCTGTTTGCCACCGGGAAACTCCCATAGTCCGCCCAAGAGACCCTCGGGCTTGCGCCGATCGATGAGAATCCGCCCCCGCTTGTAAACGATGCCAACCGCGATGGTGTGACGGGGCCGTGCCTTGCGTTTGACCCGCCTGGGCAAGAGATGCTGTTCGCCATGTTGACAGGCCCGGCATAGAGAGGCAAGCGGACAGAGAAGACAACTCGGGTTTTGTCGATGGCAGACCGTGGCGCCCAGCTCCATCATGGCTTGATTGAAATCACCGGGTCGCCCGGACGGCACCAGGCGTGCGGCCCAGGCCCAGAACTGCTCCTGCGACTGGGGTGACTTGGGATCCTGGTCATAGCGAAACAACCGGCTGAGGATGCGTATGACGTTGCCGTCGAGTATGGGCTCGGACCGACCAAAGGCGATGCTGGCGATGGCCCCGGCGGTGTAGGGACCAATGCCGGGCAATGCCATCAACCCCTCTCGGGTCGTGGGCACTTGTCCCTCGTAGTCCTCGACCACGACCTTGGCGGCCTTGTGCATGTTACGCGCCCGGCCGTAATATCCCAACCCCTCCCACTGCTTTAACACCGTATCCAGGCGGGCCCGGGCCAGTGTCCCCACATCGGGGAAGCGCTTGAGGAAGCGCTGGTAGTAGGGCTGGACCGTCTCCACCTGGGTCTGTTGCAACATGATCTCCGAGATCCAGATGGCGTAAGGGTCGTCCGTCTGTCGCCAGGGCAAATCGCGGCCGTGGTCGTCATACCAGGAGAGCAACCGGCGTCGAATCTTCCTGACCAGAGACGCGTCGATCATGGAAAGGGCCAGCGCTCCGATGGGACGCGTGCCCCGGCTAAGAGGCCCTCGATCTTCAGCACGATCTCGGGGTGACCGGACGACACGTCCGTCTGCTCGGAAATGTCCTCCTGTAGATCATAGAGCTCGAGGGGGCCGTCTGGTTGCGCCCTGACATTGTTCCGCACAGCCTTCCATCTGCCCCAGCGGATCGCCTGCCGCTTGCCCTGTTCGTGGAACTCCCAATAGAGGTAGGGATGGCGGCGCTGATCTGCGGACCGGCCGATGAGCGTGGGGAGCATGGAAATGCCGTCCAGCCCTGCGGGGGTCTCGATGCCCACCAAGTCACAACAGGTCGGCAAGAAGTCCCAGAAGGCAGAGATGTGGTCGCTCTGCGCGCCCGCTTCGATGCGGCCGGGCCAGCGGGCGATCATGGGCACGCGGATGCCGCCCTCGTACAGGGCCCGCTTGTATCCGCGCAGGGGCCCACTGCTCTTGAAGTAGGTGGGGTCCGCTCCGCCCTCCTTGTGCGGTCCGTTGTCACTCGTAAAGATGACCAGCGTCTTTTCATCGAGCCCCAGGTCCTTCAGTCGGTCCAACAGCCGTCCGATGTCACGGTCCATGCGGGTGATCATCGCGGCATGTCCCTTCTGGGCATCGGGCCAGGTCTTGTCCTCGTAGGGGGCATAGGAGGGCACTTCCATGCCTTCGTTGCCTGCCTCGTTGTTGGCATGGGGGATGGTCAGCGCCAGATAGAGGAAGAAAGGATGGTCTCGATGATCCTCGACAAAACGAAGGGCCCGCGCAGCAAAGAGATCGTGAGAATAGTCCACCCGCTCCGTCGCCACACCCCCCAAGCGTCCCTTATCGATCACCTTGTTGTTGAGGGTCACTTTCTCTTCGTTGTCCCAGAGGAATTCGGGATAGTAGTTGTGCGCGTGCCGCTGATTGAGATAGCCAAACCAGTGATCGAATCCCTGGCGATTGGGAATGCCGGTGGTCTCGGCCTCGCCCAGACCCCACTTGCCGATGATGCCGGTGGTGTAGCCGGCTCCCTTCAGCAGTTCCGCCACCGTGACGTCTTCCGGCCGTAAGGGCAAGCGGCCATTGGCTCGGACCCACGCGTGTCCCGTATGCAATCCGGTCATGAGACAGCAGCGCGAGGGCGCACAGACCGTGCTGCCCGCATAGTGATTGGTGAAGCGCATCCCCTCCGCGGCCATGCGATCGATGTTGGGGGTCTGGATCCGCGTCTGACCATAGCAGCCCAAATCGCCGTAGCCCAGGTCATCGACTAGGATGTAAATGATATTGGGTTTCCCGACCACCACTCCAGTGGAACTCGTCGGTGCTCCGCACCCAGCCACCCAGGCACATACCGCCACCGCCCCAACGTACTGTAATAACTGCCTACGCGTTATCATAGGATCATCCTTCTTGTGGGAACACCATAGCGTTTGTGATGGCAGTGTAAGCGGATCTGGAATGAATTGCTAGGTTTCGTTTGGAAACGCCGTAGTCAGCCCGAAAGCCGGCGTTTCGGGAAGTTCGTGTGCAATGCTCTAAGGCGCGATAGGGTGGAAAAACATTGAACAAGCGGTCGGGAGGAATACTATGAGGGATGAATGATCGATCGACAAGGAGACTAAGGACGCGCAAAACAATAACCTACCGCTTCTCCATCTCATCTTCAGGTCGTTTTTGGCCGTTCCTCAATCGCGAAAACAGCGGCTTCCTTGGGACAAAGCTGGCTGCGGTAGCAGCATTAAAAGAATCCCAAGCAATCCTCAACGTAGGCCCACTACGCGTCCGGTTTCGCTCAATCGATCACGACCAAATCCAACCTAAACCTGAGCGGACAATTCGGTAATTTATTCTTTTGCACGCCCTAAAGCAGGTGACACCATAAAACCATTTCCCTCCAAACTCCCCCTCTATTACGGCTGGACAATGCTCCTGCTGGCGGCAGTAGCGATGCTGGCCACACTGCCGGGACGGAGCGTGGGCATCGGCTCACGGCTACTCGCCTACGTCTTTGAATCGACCGGTTCGTACAGTCCGGCCTTCTGTGTTTTGACGCCTGCCGTTCTCGCGCTTGCCCTCGCCGGCTGGTTTGTCAAACGACCGCAAGCACCGGCACCTCCTTGAGGCATTGATGAACAGAGGTGAACTCTTGACCAGCGTCACCGTCTGGGTGGCCATTGCAGGATACACGCTGGGGACCTTCGTCTTCGCATGGTCCCGAAAGAGAGATAGGTGGGACGCCTGGGCGAGGCTGGCCTGGACGCTTGGCTGCATCGGCATGCTCGCCCATACGGCCTGCGCATTTCAGTTTTACCATGGATGGAGTCACGCGGCTGCTTACCAAGACACGGCCCGTCAGACGGCCGAGATGTTCGGCCTCGACTGGGGCGGCGGGCTCTACATCAACTATGCGCTTCTCGGCGGCTGGGTTGTAGACGTTCTCTGGTGGTGGCGTGGACTAGACGCCTACCGTCGGCGACCTCGGCGACTCGTGCTTTGCTGGAACGGGTTCCTGCTCTTCATCTTCTTCAACGCCATGGTCGTTTTTGAGAGCGGGGTCCTCCGCCGGCTCGGGTTGTGCCTCTGCCGGGCCTTGTGTGTCGTGTGGTGGTACACCAAGAAACCGCGCATGAATAAATGATCCAT